>NZ_JAEQCF010000117.1:0-13121 GCF_020738625.1 Microcoleus sp. PH2017_09_SFU_O_A | reverse complement strand
ACAATTGAGCTAATCTCTGATTGGGCGATCGATCGTATTCCCTCAATTACTCGTATTTTGATACATCTCTCAAAGAGCGCTGAAGCGCAACTACGTACCTTTTAGTCCCAACCGAAGTCTCGATCGCACAATTGAGTTAATCTCTGATTGGGCGATCGATCGTATTCCCTCAATTACTCGTATTTTGATACATCTCTCAAAGAGCGCTCAAGCGCAACTACGTACCTTTTAGTCCCAACCGAAGTCTCGATCGCACAATTGAGTTAATCTCTGATTGGGCGATCGATAATATGCCCTCAATTGCTCGTATACTGTCTCGCTGACCGGCGGATATTGGTTGGAATTGTACTTTTCGTAGGTTTCTAATTCGTGCGGCGGCGAGCCTAGAAACTCTAACACGCTGTTGTATGTGCCGCAAGGATTAACATACAAATCTTCGCTTTTGAGGATTAAAAGTTGTGATTTGGGAAATAGCTGCATCCAGGCTGGAAGTTGGTCGGCGTAAATGCCGCGACTTAGATATGTGTGGTGGCGGTGGTTGTAACTTTCGTAGGTTGGACTCGCTAGGATTTTTTCGATTTCGCCTTTGAGTCTTTCGGGTTCGTGGGCGATCGCACTTTCGAGAGATAGCGATTCGTAGCCAATTTTTATGTAGTAATGATAGTGGGAAATTGCGCGTTCTACTGGGTTTCTCAGCAGGGCGATGATTTTAACTTTCGGACATAAATCGTGGATGCGCTGCGCGACTCGGGGATGAAAAATATAGTAGGGGCTGGCTTCTCCGGTTAGCAGGTGTTCGCCGCTTTGTGCTTGGGGAAATTGGGAATAATACCAGTCGGGGGTTTTGTCGAAGTTGAGGTCGAAATAATGGATTTCTTTTTGGGCGGCGGGGGCGATTTGGGGATGTTGGATTAGGTAGTTGTACAGGGATGTTGTGCCGCCTTTTTGGACGCCGATGATGATGAAATCGGGGGGTTTGGAGGGTTGTTTCATGGATTGGTGATGATATCTGTGGATCAATATAACGGTTTTTAGTAGGGAAACGGCACTGCCGTGTCCTGTATTTGAATCGCATAACTCGGCGGGGTTGTGGTTTTTTAGCCGATCGTACTACTGTTACATCTAGCGCGATTGCGCGCAATACGTAGCAACTCGTTCTCGATCGCCAGATGCGAGAATGCAGATATGCGCGCATGAGAGATATGGCTAAAAAAATTCCACCTGACATGGCTGAGCTGAGCGTTTACGTTGACAAAAAGCTAAAGTTGCAATTCAAACTAGCTTGTACGGCCCAAGAAAAACCAATGAGTGAAGTCGTTGGTTTACTGATGAAGCAGTGGCTAGAGATACAAGCAACCTCGCCAGAGTCTGAACCCTAGCGCATCAAGACGGCCACCAAAACTGAGGAAACAAATGTTGAGAGACCCAAATAACCCTGAGAAATCTTGGGAGGATTTAGAAGCCGAACTAGCGGAAAACCCGGACAGACCTTTTTATGCCCGGAGTGACGCAGAAGCTTTTAAACGCTGCGAAAAACAAAATCGCGAAGCAACGAGACACTCGGACGTAACCGGGAGAGCCTATTACACTTGTGATGAGAAAAGAGGGAAAAACTCATGACCGAATATAGATTAACACCCGCAAAGTACCGCCACGTTCAGGTAGTGGTTTGTCTCAACCGCGTTCGATTAGACGGCTACGCTAACCCTGATGAGGCTTTGGCAAAGCTGAGCGAACTTGGTTACAGTCCACAATTGCGCTATCAATGGAATCCAGAACGAGATGAATTTGATTTGTATGCCCTGATTCATGATTTGCCGCTAGATGAGTCGCTGATGACTGACGAAAAGTGTCAGGAGTTCTTTAAACATTTTAGGCACAGTCAGATATATTCGATCGGCTGCGGACACGCTGACCCCGATTGGTTATTTGCTTGGGGCTTTAATGACCCGCGCCGTCACGCTACGCCGGAGGAAATCGAGCCTCTGCAAGCAAATGCTACCGCCGCTGCTTGATATTTGAGGAAACAAATAATGATGACTAACTTAAATTACCGACTGCTACCTCCAAAAGATGAGTATGTCCAAGTGTCTATCTATCTGAATCGAGTGCACTTGGATGGATATACGCCCGATCGCGCGATCGCACAATTGATCGAAATGGGTTACGATCCTAGTTTGCAATACCAGTGGAATCCAAAACGCAACGAGTTTGATTTGTTTGCTGTGATTCACGATCGCCCGATCGCAGATTCGCTGATGGATAAACAGGCTTGCGATACTCTCTGGGCTGCATTTAACGAATCTTCGCTTTACGTGATTGGTTGCGAGGCGGCCCAAAATCCTAATTGGCTGGCTGCGGGCAGTTTTAATGACGCGCGCCGTCACGCTGCGCCGGAGGAAATCGAGCCTCTGCAAGCCAATGCTACGGCTGCTGCTTGATATTTCAGGGCGGGGGATTCCGTAGGGGATAGGTTGGAGGAGGATACGGCAGTGCCGTTTCCCTACGGATATGGCGTAAAATTTAGTCCCAGTCGAAATCTCGATCGCACAATTTATGTTTGGGAAATGTCTATTGAGCAGTTTTCAACAGTTGAGTTCTCAAAAAATTACCATACTCCTTGGCGCTCGAAGTAACTAAGTGAATCCCATCATTAGTTTTCCAGTCTCTTGACGGCGGTTCTGGTAGCCACTCATAAATATTTTCGGGAAAAAGCTCTCGAAATAATTGTCGTAGTTGCTTTTCCATGATTGTATCCTTGACTCGTTGTTCGTTAGGTACGTCCATGAGAACAACTCGCACTCCTGCATTTTTTAATTTAGTGATTTTAGTTTTGATGTACTCAGACTCTTCAGTAATTGCGTTCTTTACTCCTGTATGTATAGGATATTTCTTCGCTTGTATTTGCTGTTGAATTAGCTTTTGTCTTAATTCTGAATCTATCTGTTTTTGCGTGCTATTTGCTTCTTCTAAAAACCTAAATAAAATTTTATTTTCCTTTGTAACCGCCTTGATAAATGATTGAATTATAATACTAGCTGGCTGATATTCTTGTCTAAACATTGGAAATTGTAAACGAAGAAAATAAAATACTGGTTGGTAGAGGTTTCCTATGAATTCCTGGTTGGCTTTATATTTTTCCCCTTTTAGAATTGTTTCGCTGAGTTCTACTAATAATAATTTGGGTTTAAACTTTTCTCTTTCAATTATTTGTAAACCAGTTGTGCTAGACATTCCTAGGAGAGCTAGACTTACGGCTTGAGGGCTGATGTACTCAGGATCTATCCGTGCAGTTATTGAACTTCCTACCAGAACCATTTCTAGATCGAACTTTTGATTGTAAATGTAGCGTTGAGCTTTGATAGTATTGCTCTGCGGCCCATTAATCCCATTGCTGGGTAACACAACTCCACCTAATACTAAGGTATGATACAGGCTTAACAAAAAAATACAAATCAAGCAAGAAATTAAAATTGGGCGGAGTCTATTAGCCATTGAAATAAAATTTTTTTACGACTATCTATATTATTTTAACAAGACTGATGCCGGAACATCGCACTTACACGAACAAAGCCCGCCGCTGCTTAGCTTCACTCTTGTTGACCCTCAAAAGAATCTAAGGGTGGGATCAGAATACACGAAGAGGTAAATTAACCTGCTTTTCTATGAGTGGGCGTTTGGGGCGATGCGATCGCGATCGCTGTTTTTTGGCGATCGGACTCACTCGGCCTCTGGGCACTGACAATATCATTGAACTAGACTAGAGTGGAGTTCCCCAGCCCAAATCCTTGCAGGGCAAATCTTTCGGGGAAAATATATCGGCAGCAAACCTCTTTGCGGGTTTGTCAATTTTATTTATCAGTCGAATTACACATTTGGTGAATTTTTGCAAGGGCTGATATGGATGTTGTGGAAATTGGGAACTATAAAAATGGGATCGTACTGTCCAGCAGTAACTACCTGCAATACCATCTCTGAAATTATTCAGGAAGGCGTCAATGTTTAAGAGCAAATTATCCAAAGTTATCGTATCGCTGCTGCGGCGGATTGCTGGTGTTACCAGATCCGGGGCGAAGCGGCTGATGAGAGCAATGCTGCAAGCCCTTATGGCTATGGGCCGCAGGGCAAAGTTGCCGGTGGCGGGGTTTGTGCTGCCGACGGTGACGATGGTGTTGCTGGTAGTGATTTTGTTGACTGTGGCGATCGTCCTGCGATCGTTCGATCGGGCGAATATGGCTCGCAACGTGCGCGTCAACCAGCAAGTGCTGGCGGCCGCAACTCCCGCGCTCGATCGGGCAAAAGCGAAAATTCAGTTCATGCTGTACGAAGATCCCCAAAGGCCGACATCTACTCCCTCGGATGCAGAATTGTACAGGGTGATGTCAGCAAACACTACAGCTACAGGTACAAGTAGTGGCGATTTGTATAAGTTTGCTGACGAGGAGCGTTTGATACTTAAGTATCCCTTAAAGAACACTACCTTGAACACCTCTGCCACAGCAGATCCGAAAAAAGCACCGCTTGAAAAGATCGGAACTGGAATCGTAGAAAGTGAAGCCATAAATACAGCTTGGAGATATCCCGTCGATACAAATAACGACGGTTTCTTTGACACTTTCACCCTCTATGGAATATTTTTTCGCAATCCTCCTCTTGATTCAACATCTCTAGCAGTCGCAAGGGCGAGAAAGCCCTTGGATGCCAGAACGCCACCGATGGCTTTGGGTTCCTTAGACCCGGCTTGTCTGTCGGAGGGCGCAGGCGATAATGTCGCTACCTTGGTGGGAGACTCAGGCTGGTACAAGCTAGACGGTAAACTGAGAAAAAGTTTCTTTGTTTATACGGTTAATGTACCGATCAAAGATACAGAAGTTGCTGCTTTGGGTGCCAATAAATATAAAGCGTTCACAGGAACTTCTAGCATATCGGCACTAGAATATCAGCAAGACCAAAGCCGTATTCCCCTCAGCAACAACGCGGTAGTTTATGAAGATGACTTAGAGATATCCCCGGGTGCTGACCTGAATTTAAACGGACGGATTTTGACAAATAGCAATTTATTAGTAACGCGTACTAATGACACCGCGAATTTCAACTTATTTCAAGTTAGCAGCAGAGGATCTTGTTTCTACGACCAAGAAAATAGCAAAATTCAGGTTGCAGGTAACGTAGTCAATGGTTGGTCAGGCGATCTGACTAATAGACCGGTAAATGTACATCTTTTCCAGGAAAAAACAGGCACCGTCGAACCAAACGCAGCACCAGCAATTATTAACCCCACAAATCAATCTGTTACCAACAACAGCCTTCAGGTAATTTACAACGGCAACGCTTACTCTCGACGGTTAAATGCGCTAGTAGAGGGTCAAAGATCAAAGCCTCAAACCGATGATCCACAATCTGTTCAGCTATTGGTGAATCCCCCAGCAGGTAGTACCCAACAGCCCATGAGCCGCTCTAATGCACTGGAATCTTACTTCAAAGACAGGCTGCGGAAAGTGCCTTTTGCAGAAGCAGCACTGGGAACTAACGGAGGAGTAGCAGACGAAACAGTAACACCTTACACTGCTTACATTCAAGAAAGTAAGGACAGGCTCAGACCCATAGATAATTGGAGTCTTCCTACAACTGGGGATGCGAAAGTAGGGAGTGCCAGCGGATCTGGGCGGACAGATATCACCCTCGATCTCACTAAACTACCGTCAAGAAACCCGGAAAAAATAAAATCTACTGACAGCGAACTAAATTTGGGCGAGAGGGTAGCGGTAGGCAACAACTTACCAGCCCTGCGGTGGGACGGCACATCCAAATTCCTCGGCGCGGCAGACCCACAAAAGGTTGGTGGGCCCTGGACAGGTGGAGAGGCCGATCGTACCCGTAAGTCACAAGTCACGAAGCTCGCTGACGTTGGAGGAACAGACCGCGGCAATGGTTTCGGAGAACTCCCCGGTACTGGCACTCCTCCATTTAGAGACGGTTTCTGGGAAGCAGTAGCAGCTCAAAAGCCGAGAAATCCCCTTGATGGGACGGGCGGTCTGCGAGTGATTACCAGTGGTGGAGTGTACGATCGGACAAACTCCTTCCTGCCCCCGCCTCGATGGAACGATGGGGCTACCGATGGGACCGCAACCAGTGAAATAGGCCCTTCACCTTTCTCTGTTGCCCCTGGTGTCCCCGATAATAATACTTACGACGACCCTGCAACTACTGCAATTGTTGAAAAGTACCCCGTAGTTTGGCCCGACACTATGCCGATGTCGCCGCTCGGAGCTGGTTCTCAGGTATATGATAATGCTGCCCCTGCCCCACCTAATACTTGGATAGCATGGCCTGGTTCAGCTCCAGCAGCCCCCTCTGTGCTTGGAATTACTGAATTACTTCCCCCCACCGCTCCGAAGTTTGCCAAAGGCGATTTGCGGATGCGAGCAACGGCTGTTTATCACTACGCATCCAACGGCTACGACCCAGACACCATTAAGGGTACCCAACAACCAGACCAAAAACCGTATGCCTGTGTTAGCAGTTACTACGACCCCAGCAATGCTTCTACAGCCAGAAACATTACCAGTGGCACTATAGGCAATGATCTCAGCACTGATGTCAGCGGGCAGGGTGAGTCCGCGCCAGACTTAGCAAGACGCCCCCGCACACTGGGAAGTCGGCAGGCATTCATCGGCTCCAACAATGGCATCACCTACCCAGCCACTACAAGAACCAGACCCCCCGGGAAGTCTACTCCCGTTAATGGCGTGCTGACTGGTGGAGAAGCGGTTTTGGATATGCAAGCCAGCTTAGTCTTCCCCGACGGTCGGTTTGCCAACGGGCCATTGAGAACAGCCCTGCTGGTACCTGAAGCTGGTCGCACACTAGCACAAAAAGCTGCGATCGACTCAACGTTCTGTGCTCTCGACATTCTCGCCGGGGCTACTCCCGATCCGACACTGATTCCCCACGGAGCAATTCAAGAAGTAGCGTTTTTGAATGGCAGAGAAATTAAGGCTGTCGAACGTGACAACCCTCTTACCACAGTTAACGAAGCCTTTACGCTCAGCAGTCCTCTGCCTCCAAGCCCTCAAGCAGCAACATTAAGAGTCAATTACAACCAGCCGCTAGAAGAACGGGAACCCCTAGAAATTCGTGCGACTCAGCTAAATATCAGAGCCCTGCGCCAAACACCAAAACCAGTTGCTGGAGAGTGGTTGCTGCCCAACAGCGGGATTATCTACGCAAGTCGGGACGACGCTCTGCCCGATCGCAGCGCTCGATCGGGTACTCCAGTCACTGGGCTTGACGAAGCCACGAGCAAAAGAGTCAGTCCCTCAGACTCCACCCTCGACCCCAGTCGCAAGCCAAATGGCATTCTATTGATTAACGGTAACTACCTGTTTCGCGGTGGTACTACTCCCAATGACCCTCCGGCAAGGGTAACTACCGTAGCAGAGGTAGTGAAGGAAAAAGGTCTGACCTTAGTATCGAATTTGCCCGTCTACATCCAAGGCGACTTTAACACCCACGGCCGAATCCCCGCCCCAACTCCCGGTGTCCCGTCGCCAGGTGTTATCCAAGTTGAAGAATTTACAAATATTGTGAATGGAACTTGGGGAAACTTTTACCAGCGCACTAAAGCTCAACTAGATCCCAACTTTGCTTGTCGCGCTGGCGACCCCAGACTCCCTAATTGTGGTGGCGACTACTGGAGACCGGCAAATGTTCTGTCAGATGCTGTTACCCTCCTATCAGCAAGATATCGTTTTGGCTTCCGCAACGAAGGAGACTTTGACCTGCGAAATAATGCGGGGGCTGAGGCCGTACTGCGCCGCAGACAAAGAGGATTTTTCAACAACAACTTTGTCACTAACGGACTTTCGAGCGGAGCGTTTTCAGATAACGGTATTTTAGTAGGTGAGGCAGGTGCTAGCGCTACACGGCTTACAGATGCTACCTACATCGCTACTCCTGCTACCCCCAGTCCAATCCTTACAAGTTCTTACTTCAACAACTTTGTGACTCCCGTTCAACGGCGAGGGGCATTCCCAGAGTATGTGATGGAAGTTTGTAGAAAACTGCCCGTTTCTGAGTGTGCGGATGATGACTGGTTTGTCGATCTAGACCTAACAACTGGAGCGGGGCGGACGGCACTGGCTGCGGGTACGACTTATGCCGCACCTGCTACTACTGGTCTTTCTTTTAAAGCTGGTTCAACATTCGATCCCCCGCTTCCGGAATTACAAAGATTCCCTCGTCGCGTCGCTTTTGCAAGAGATGCGGCTGGAGGGTTATTAACCCCCAACACTCCACAACCTTTGGGGATTACTGGAGGCACTACTATTGCGCCTGTTCTTCCAGGAACTAATCCTCCCGCTCCCACTGCAGGTCGAGATAATTCTCTGTGGTTTGCGGCCGGGCTATCTGGGGCGGCGCCAGTTTTTAACAGTAATGACCGCGCCTATGTGGTCAATACCTCCACTGGCGTTGACAGAGATGGCAGCAATACCCGGATACCAGTCTTAATAGCAGGACCAACACCAGAACCCCCAGTCGAAACTTTACTACAGGGAACGCAGCCGCTATTAATGCCGTTATTACAGATCCTAGATGTGACGGGCACAGCTACCCGTTTTCCCGGTCCCGAAATTTCGAGACAAACCGGATGGATATCACAAGCTAAAACTACAACTTTCAATCTGATCATGGCAACTGGCGATACTCCCTCTGTAAACATCGATGGCGCAGTCGGCGACCAAAACGGCGGCTTACAAAACTTGCCCAGATTCTTGGAAAGCTGGTTTGGGGGATTTACTACTAATATCAAGGGTTCTTTTATTCAGCTAAACCGCAGCGCCTTTAGCACAGCACCCTATCAGCCGATCCTCGGAGCAACTCCACCAGGTTCAACCACAGATGACAACATAAAAAGCGTGTTCGGTCTGTCCACTGCTCCTTCCCTATCCCCCATACCCTCACGAAGTTCAACCGTATATAGAACTCAGGGTGCAGGAAATTTTGCTTACTTCGCCCCGCCCAATCGGAACTGGGGTTATGACGTGGGCTTGTTACCTCAACCACCGGATTTATTCACTCAAAAGTTCACTACTCCTCCCTCAAAGACTGAACCGGCCGAGTTTTTCCGGGAAGTGCCTCGAAATGACGAGTGGGTAAAAACTTTGATGTGCGGGATTCGCGACGATGGCAGTGTTAATGGTGGTTCGACGCCGGCTACTTCCAGTCGCCCAACTGACTGCCCACAAAAGCTCTAACTCCCCTAACTTTCCACCGCGCAATTACTGAAGTCCTAATTATGAAACGACAACCACAGCAAAATTTATCCCAGTCACGAGATGGCGGCTACACGATTATCGAGTCATTGGTAGCGATGATTGTCGTTTCGGTGCTGATGATCGCGATCGCCCCGGTGATGGCCTTCTCAGTAGCAACTCGCGTACAAGCGCGGCGGGTGGAACTGGCCACACAGGCGGCGAGAGCTTACATCGACGCTCTCAGGACTGGGGCGATAAGACCAACAGGTTCAACCCCAGCGAGCCTGCCAGGATTTCCTAAACCAGATACTGCTGTTCCTCCTGCCGTTCCTGCCGCTCCTACAAACCGTAATGATTTATACTGCGGAAAACCAGATTGTAGTGGCACTGGTAGTAGCCAAGAGTTTCTTGTTCAGGGTCTTCGTTCTCCTGGTACCAATCCGACAGACACAGGCTACTCTTTAACTGTTCGCGTTTACAGAGCCGATGGTGCGCTACCTTTTGTGACAGGACAGCAATCTGTTGCCAATTCCGGGCTGGGCAACCCTAAAGCGCCTTTGGTGGAAATGAAAACAGAAATTCCTGCTTCTACAGTACCAGGTTCCTATGGATCGCTCTGCTCGCGCATCATAGATCCTAAAACCGGTGCGATTAGCACCACTGCGTGTAAATAACTAATCAAAATCCTTGTTAATAAAAAATGTTCCCTACCACTCGGCAAAGGAAGAAGTAAAAATGAAAACTTTACTCAGGTTGCTTCTGAAAAGTCAGCACCAGCGAAACCGCTCTGCGCCAAATCAAACAGAAAAGGGCATGACTCTGATCGAGCTGCTGATCGGAACAGTTATGGCATTTCTCATCATTACGCCGATGCTCGGTTTTGTAGTCGATATGCTGAATACCGACAGGAGAGAACAAGTCAAATCAAATACCGAGCAAGACATTCAGGCGGCAGTTGATTTCATCGCCCAAGATTTGAGTCAAGCTATTTATATTTACGATAATAATCCCGCTACCGACGCTACCGCTACAGGCATCCCTGCAATACGGGGTTTCCTCCCGAACCCACAAAATCAAACTCCTATTCTGGTATTCTGGAAGCGCCAGCAACTCAGAAATTCTCTGCCTGTTAATCAAGCCCTGACTCCTCTACCAAACGATTGTAACCCAAACGCACAACCAGGTACAGCAGGAGAATGCAACGATAGCTATGTTCTATCATTAGTTGCGTACTACCAAGTTAGTGGCGGCGATGCCATTTGGTGTCAGCCTTCAGGAGATCCTAATACGTGTCCAACCCGTATCGTTCGGTATCAAATTCAGGACGGACTGAAAAATCCTCCTCAATCTACAAATCCAACTCCAGCAGAGCGCTACTTTACTGATGCTCAGCTAGGAACTCGTAGTGACGGGCTAAAGCGCAGTAATGCCTTTAACATAGGTACTACCGCTCTGCCAGGTTTTGACATCAATAATCCAACTGTAGGGGTGACGACTTCACAAAATTGGGGTACTACGGGTGACGTATTAGTTAATTACCTCGATCACACCAACCCAGGGCCAGCAGCCACTCAATGTACCACCGCTCTCGGGAATCCCACTACCCAAGTTGGAACCCAAACGCAACCAATCGCAGAAAACCAACTAAAAATACACAATCCCAACAATACTAGCTTCTATGCTTGTGTAGATACATCAAGAAACTTAGCCCAAGTCACGATCAGAGGAAATAGCCAGCGCCGTCTCCAGCCCACTGGTGCAGATTATAATGCCAGCAAATCCGCATTTTTCCCAACAGCAACTGTGCAAGTACAAGGTTTGGGGGCGCGAGGAAAATAACCGATGCATGAAACACATTTCCGAATCGCTGACTAGCAGATAAAACAGGAGAGTAAAATGAAAACCGCAATATTATTAAAATTTTTGCAGAGTTGTGACGCCAAAGCAACTCCCAATTTCCCAAAAACTAGATCCAGAAAGGGCGATAACGGATACACGCTTTTAGAATTGCTAGTCGTGGTGATTATGTTAGGTATATTAGCTTCGATCGCTGCTCCCGGCTGGCTGGGATTCATCAACAGACAAAGAGTTCGCACTGTGAACGATCGCGTTTTCCAATCATTACGACTTGCACAAAGCGAAGCAAAGCGAACTAAGAGCCCAGTCACAATTACATTCGATACATCTGTCGCGCCAAAAGTTACGTTTATCCCCGCACTACCCACTGGTGGTAGCGAGCAAAAATTAGATGGTGGAGGCGAAATCAAACCCGGCACTATTACACTTTTAACGAATGCAATTACTTCTGGCGATCCTGATATTCCTCTAAACTCGATCATTTTTGACTATCAGGGGAATGTTAAAAAATTTCCCCCAATTGGACGATTTGTGGTATCAGTTTCTGCTTCACCTAACGGTGCTAAGCAATGTGCGATCGTGGAAACTCTCATCGGAGGAATGAGAACTGCTGAAGGAAACGATCCAGTAAATGGGTGTCCGTGATAAATTGCAATAAATTTCATCTTAATCTCTACCAATACTCCGGACAGTTTTCAAATAAGGACGCGATCGCAGCACAGCACAACTAGAAAAAATAGATGATAATCGGTAATTATATTATTGATCTTCCTTTAGCAGTCTTAATAATTTCTTTATTGCTAATTATTATTGTCACAAAGAAACGTCTTAAAAATGACGAGTTCTATACGTTAGTGATTAGCGTACTACTATCTTTTCTATTAGCAGAAGGAGTTTGTAGACTCTTAAATATAGGCGATTCTAGGGTAGTTATCTGGCAGGAGGAACGCACCCCAGGAGAAATATATGCTTATAAACCCAATGGAAAGCTACTATATACTTACCCTGACAACCCGCGAGGATATTTTAACGAAAAGAATGAAGTGTCAGGAACCATAAATGCCAAAGGATTTCGGGGGGCAGATCTACCGTTTGAGAAAGCTAATGGTATAACCAGGATCGCATTCCTCGGTGATTCATTTACCCTTGGGATGGGTGTAAAAGACAACGATACCTTACCAATAAGTTTTGAACGCGCAATACAATCCAAATATCCCAATACCCAGGTTCTAAATTTTGGTATTTCAGGAACATCCACCAAAGAACAAATCAAGTTGCTTGAGGAATACGTAATAAAATTCAAACCAGACGTAGTAGTAATCGTAGTATTTTTAAATGATGCAGACAGAACAGGAACAATTAACTTTATTTCTAGACCAAAGGTGCTGGCTGAAGTTAGAAAAAACTCATTTTTTATCAACGCTTTGATCGGAAGTATTGAAAAACCCATGCTCTATAAAGAGATGGTTCGTCACTATCTAGATGGTTATTTAGAAGGTAGCCCCGGTTGGGAATCTGTAAAAACTGGACTCAGAAAAGGAAAAACGATATCTGAACAACAGAATTTCCAGCTTGTAGTTGCAGTATACCCTGTACTCTTTAAACTAGATGATAGCTATCCATTCAGACATATTCACAAAACAATAGAAGACTATTGTGCGTCTTTAAAAATTCCGTTTGTCGATTTATTTGATGGATTCGTTGGCCAACAGGATTCCAAGCTTTGGGTACACAAAACCGACCAACATCCCAATGAAGTAGCAAATAGAATTGCAGCCGGAGAATTATCAAAATTCTTTGATAGTAACCACTTGATGAAAAAGTAGCCAACCAAGTGCACCCGAACACAAAGTTGGCAAAGTATAGAAATATGTAAAGGCCGATCGCAGTTTCCAATTTCCCAGCTTCCCTGACGGTGTTACGCTGCACAACCCTGGACAAACAGGGCATACGCGATAGCAATACTCTCACTATTGATAGAGAGAGCAAAGGAGCCGTCCCTCAAAG
>NZ_JAEQCF010000013.1:0-61525 GCF_020738625.1 Microcoleus sp. PH2017_09_SFU_O_A | reverse complement strand
TGGTTTCACGTACTTTGCCATATTAGTATTATGGATCGCCATGTACGCATTGTCCAGTCTTGTCCAATAAATTAATGATTAGAGGCATACCGATCGAATCTCCCTTAGCTTTTCAAGCAGATGCGATCGCGGATTATCAGTCTACCTTAGCCGTTGACTGCCAGCCAAACGTTATTTATGCGATCGCCAACGGCCAAGTCTTAATTACCAGTGTCAACACCGGAGGCAGCATAACCCCTTCGGTACCAAATATACTGCCTTTCTCTCCCCAAGCAGTGGCCAGAGATCCGCTATCATCAGTCAACCTGCTTTATTACCTGGAACCTACCAATAACGGTCGGATCGGCACCTGGAACCCTACCGACACCAACTCCCGATGCTGACTTAGCAGTCACAAAAACTGACGGGCAGACTACTGCAACACCAGGCACTCTTCTGAGTTATACAGTTACTGTTACAAACAACAGTTCCTGCTACATAAAAGGTATATCCTTTACCGATAACCTTCCTGCTAGCTTGACGGGAGTCACTTGGACTGCTTCGCTTTCAGGTGTAGGTGCTTTCCCGACTGCTGCGGATCGATCGGGTTCGGGCAACAACATCAATACGAAACTGGATCTAGATGCTGGATCGACTGCTACCTATATTGTTACTGGTACTGTTGCTAATAGCGCGATCGACACCACGATTAGCAACACAGCTACGGCAACTCCGCCAGAAGGTATCGTCGATAAGATCCTTAGCAACAACAACAGTGCGACTGACTTAACTGCTGTTGCGGCCAACCAACCTCCGGTTACAGCTAGCCCCAGCACCACAGTTAATCCCGGTAGCACCGTCCCTGTAACCGGATTGGGTGCTACAGATGCTGACGGGACGATCGCATCTTACACCGTCAACACGCTACCGCCAGCAGCCCAAGGCGTCTTATTTCTAGGAGATCCGGCAACAGGTGGAGTGGCAGTCATAGCAGGTCAAACCCTGACTCCGGCTCAAATTAGTCAGTTATTCTTCAAATCGACAGGCACATTCAACGGCGCTAATTTTACTTACAGCGCTACCGATGACAAAGGTGCTACCAGCCCTGCAACCGCGACACTCGGTGCGATCGCATTACCAGCACCTCTAGGGCGCCGGTACAGTAGAATATTTTGACAAAAACCATTTTTTTGTCCTCATGCGAGAGCCCTGCCAAGGTCTACATCAACATACATACTATGTCGCTTGTGTCAACCTTTAATACTGAACCGACGCCCTAGTTGGAGGGGAGGGAAACGACAAAGCTTTCGGAGGAAAAGGCAGCGATTTGGTATATGGCGAGCTCGGTTCCGACACCCTCTACGGTGGCGAAGATGGAGACACCATCGTCGGCGATTACGGCAACCCGATGGCTGATACTTCTAACGAAGGAGACTTAATATTTGGCGATCGAGGTGCGGATTTAATCGCTGGTGGCAATGGCAACGATACCGTATATGGCGGTAAAGGTAACGACAAAGCTTACGGTGGCAAAGACAACGACCTGATCTGGGGCGAAATTGGTTCCGATACTTTGATCGGCGATAGCGGTAACGATATCCTGTACGGCGGTACGACAGATTCGTTGGTGCGAGATACACAAGGACGCGACTTGCTATTTGGTGGTGGTGGCAACGACTTCCTCAACGGAGATGAAGCGAATGACACTATTAGTGGCGGCAAAGACGACGATACCCTACGCGGTGGCAAGGATGATGACATTATTCACGGTGATGCAGGCAATGACTTGATGTTCGGTGATAATGGTAATGATATGCTCTGTGGCAATGATGGCAACGATACGATTTTTGGAGATAACAAAGGTATCTCTGTTGCTGTCGGTGCGATCGGTCAGCAAGATTGTATTGATGGCGGTGCTGGCGATGATTGGATCAACGGTAATGAAGGACAAGATACGCTCGCTGGCGGTGAAGGTAACGATACTTTAATCGGTGGTAAAGATAACGATTTACTCACCGGTGGTATGGGTGATGATTGGTTGATTGGCGATATGGGTGACGATACTCTGATTGGAGGTATTGGCAGCGATCGCTTTGTGTTAAACCCCGGCAGTGGCGCGGATACGATTGTTAATTTTGAGGTTGGTTCGGATAAATTTGTCATCACAGGTGGTTTGAATTTGTCGCAGTTACAAATCAGCCAAAGTGCTAACACTACCTTCCTGAAATTTGCCAGCACTGGGGAAGTCTTGGCGACGGTAATTGGAGCAAATAACTTGATTTCTCAATCAGATTTCCTTCTGGTTTAGATTGCACTCGGGATTTAGGCACGCAGGCTGAATAAGCCGAGTTTTTCAACCGATATCTAAGGTACGTTGTTGCGCTTTAGCGCTCTATTAGTCTAGAATAGAGCGCTAAAGCGCAACAACGTACCTTTAACGTACTTTTGAAGTAAACCTGACGACAGCGCAGGATTGTAAGGCAGTTGTACAATGGGGCGAAAATGCGATCGCACCCAATTTCAAAGGAAGTACGTAGGCGTAAGCCGGGGCGTAGCCATCGCACAACTATCAAAAAGGACAGCCAAGCGTGCATCTCTACCTAGTCCGTCACGGCATCGCAGCGGAACCCGAAGAATATGATACAGACGAGGAACGGCCCCTAACTAAAGAGGGCGATCGTAAAACCCGAAAAATCGCTCAGCGGCTGTACGAGCTCGAAATTCAGTTCGATCTGATTCTTTCCAGTCCCCTACTACGCGCCACACAAACCGCCCAAATCCTGCTGTCAGCGGGTCTGAGTTCCAAAATAGAAGAATCCCTCCCCCTCGCACCTTCAGGAGACATCGGGGACTGGCTGAGGTGGTACAAGCAGTGGCAGGAAACAGGGAACCGCAGCTTGGCCCTGGTGGGGCACCAACCAGATTTGGGCAATTGGGCTGAAACTTTGCTTTGGGGGCGATCGCACGACACCCTCATTCTCAAAAAAGCAGGTATCATCGGTTTAATTCTCCCCGAAACAGGTTCCCCAGTCGGCCGCAGCCAAATGTTCTGGCTGACTGGGCCCAAGTTTTTGCTCTGCTAGAAACGGCGAATCGCCCTCTTAAACCCAGATTTTCGGGCGCAGAAAGCGGGTGGGAGGCGCGAAAATATCTAGCGGCGCGATCGATAACTTCGTTGAAAAATCCCGTTTCTGAGCGCCGGAGTGCCTGAGTCGCGATCGAATTATTATTGGTCAAGACGGTGACACGATCTTGCTTTCTGCTAATGTAATTTGATTAGATTCAACTCACACAACACGGTATCGCAATGGTCGTCGGCGAATTCAAACCAGGTTTAGAAGGTGTTCCCGCCACCTTGTCCAGTATTAGTTACGTAGATGGACAAAAAGGGGTGCTGGAATATCGCGGGATTAGCATCGAGGAACTAGCACTCAAAAGTTCCTTTGTCGAAACGTCATATTTATTAATCTGGGGTGTACTTCCAACAAAGGAAGAACTAGAAGCTTTCGAGCATGAAATTCGCTATCACCGCCGGATCAAATATCGCATCCGCGACATGATGAAATGCTTTCCCGAAAGAGGACATCCCATGGATGCCCTGCAAGCTTCAGCAGCGGCTTTAGGTTTATTTTACTCGCGCCGAGCTCTGGCTAACCCAGCATATATTCGAGAAGCTGTAGTGCGGCTGCTAGCTAAGATTCCCACAATGGTAGCAGCGTTCCAGCAAATGCGGCGAGGTAATGACCCCGTGCGGCCGAGGGATGACTTGAACTACTCGGCTAACTTTCTTTATATGCTAAACGAGCGAGAACCAGATCCGCTGTTAGCTAATATTTTTGACGTTTGTCTGACTCTGCACGCCGAACATACTATCAATGCCTCTACATTTTCGGCAATGGTAACAGCTTCGACGCTAACAGATCCTTACGGGGTGATTGCTTCAGCAGTTGGCACTTTGGCGGGGCCGCTGCACGGGGGAGCGAATGAAGAAGTGATTGAGATGTTGGAGCAAATTGGTTCTGTAGCAAACGTGCGGCCTTTTGTCGAGAAGTGCGTTGAAAATAAGGACAAAATCATGGGCTTCGGACACCGAGTTTATAAGGTGAAAGATCCGAGAGCAACTATTCTCCAAGGGTTAGCGGAACAGTTATTTGACAACTTTGGTCGCGATGATTATTACGACATTGCTGTCAAGTTGGAAGAAGTCGTTGAAGAGAAATTGGCTCACAAAGGAATTTATGCTAATGTAGATTTCTATTCTGGTCTGGTTTACCGGAAAATGGGAATTCCGACGGACTTGTTTACACCAGTTTTTGCGATCGCCCGAGTTGCCGGTTGGCTGGCCCACTGGAAGGAACAGCTAGAGACAAACCGCATTTACCGTCCGACTCAAATCTATACGGGTACTCACGGTGAGCCTTATATTGCGATCGAGGACAGGCTCCCATCTTAAAGCATAATTATCAAGTGCGATGTCGATAAATGGCGATCGTCCTGGTGAATGTATGCGCGATCTTATGTCCGGTGGCTCGATCGCAAAAACAGTTCGTAGTGCGGACTTCAGTCCGCAGCATTATGCGGACTGAAGTCCGCACTACGAACCTTACTTATTGCGGTCGATCGATCGGACATGATATGAAGTATTGAATCAAAAACCGCTTCCACGTTGCGAGTCAGGAAGCAATCTCAGTCTGCCAACAACTGCCGTGCTGGGTTTCACCCCTCTTGTATTTTATGCTGTTCGTTGGCGACAATAATAAGAAGTGACGATTTTCAGGAACTCCGGTCCTCAGGCTTGCGGGTCTGAGGTTTTTTATGGGAATATTACGAATAGCTTTCGGTAGGGTACTCAGTGGGAATCCTGCTTGTATTTACGCTTTGCTTGTATAGTATTTGGTAGAAAGCGAACATAACATCTATGGCTTATAGCAACAGCGAAACTGAGGGCAAATCTTTCTACCAATCCGAACCCTTAATCGCCCGGTTAAGAGGGATTATCCGAGATTATCCCGAAGGCGTTGGCATTATCAAAGAGTTGATCCAAAATGCTGACGATGCTAAAGCAACGCGGGTAGAAATTACTCTCGATTGGCGGCAGCATCAGCCTAAACAATTGCCTGACGATCGCATGATACAGCTCATGGGGCCGGCGATGCTAGTCTACAACGATCGCGTTTTTACAGACAAAGACTTTGACAGCATCCGCAGCCTCGGACAAAGTGAAAAAGCGCGAGACTTGCAGAAAACGGGTAGATTTGGCGTCGGGTTTAATGCCATATATCACGTTACAGATTATCCCAGCTTCGTTTCGCGCGATCGCATTATTTTTTTTGACCCCCACGGCGCAGCTATCCCCGGCACTTCCAGACAAGAACCCGGGCGCGAGTGGAATTTAGCAAACACTAAATGGTACGAAAAATATCCCGATTTTATGCAAGTCTACGCAGCGGGAGGATTGCCATTAGGAGAGACAAATTTTCAAGGCACTTTGTTTCGCTTGCCTTTAAGAACCGCAGAACACGCGAAAAATAGCGAAATTCGCAAACAAGCTTTCACCGAATCCAACATCAAAGAACTGCTAGACGAACTGATTAATTCAGGTGAAGAGTTACTGCTATTTTTGAAATCTGTTCAGGAAATTAGAGTTTACGAAATTCCCGCCAACAGTCAAGAAACTAGGCAAGAAATTCTCGCAATTGTTACCCAGAACCAGCAAGAAGTACGAGAAGCACGCCAACTCCTCCTCGATGCAATTCCCGATACACCAGACAAATTGCTGGAATTGTGCCACCATAATCCAGCAGGTTTAGTATCAGTTTCATACCGCCACGACATAGAAACAATTAGCCGGAATCGAAATACCAAATCAACTTGGAGAACAGTCAGTTTAATTCGGACAGACGAAGGCGGGGAGTTGGCAAAAGTCATACAAGCAATGTACGAAAGCCAAGAAAAAGTATTGCCTTGGGCGGGCGCTGCTGCAAGAATTAATGCTGTGAGTACCGAGGGAAATCCTCAACCTGTCAACGGAAAAGTTTACTGTTTTTTGCCGCTTCCCCTCGAAACCGGGCTACCTATTCACATTAATGGTTTTTTCAACTTAAATAGTTCGCGCGACAACCTCAGCAGCGACAGCGGACAAACTGGAAAAGATAGACCGAGATCTATTTGGAACCATCTACTCGCACAGCACGTTTTGTCCCACGCTTATGCTAATTTAATTGTTGATTTAGTGCAAGATATCGGCAGGTATCAGCCAGAGGGATTTTACAAGTTTTGGCCTGTTGGCAAAATTACTGTCAGCAAAGCTCTCGAAGAACTGCACCGCTGTGTCATACAGTTATTGTATCAGAGATTAGTTGTGCGATCGGCTGTAGAACACACTGTAACTGAACGTCAATTCAGCGGGGTAGCGATGTCACAAACAAAATGGGTGACACCTCCGACAGTTAAAAATTTACCCTCGAAAAAGTGGTGGGACGAATTATTAGCAGCAATGCGCGCCGACAATATCGACATTCCCGAACCGCCATTACCAGATTCAATTTTAGCAGCTTTTAAAGATGCAGGTTTGCCATTACAAACATTCACTCCGGCTAATCTGCGCCAGCACTTAACTGAAAACAAACAGCTAGGTGTGCCGTTGCAAGATGCACCGAAACCCAGCCTGCAAAATAGACAGTGGATTGCGAATATGCTGCGCTATTGCATCAGCGACAATCATCGAGATTTGCGCGGTTTGCCGCTAGCTATTCTCGCGAATAATACTTTACAAGTATTTGGTTACAACCCGATAGGCACTATTTACTTTTCCGAGGATACATCAAGGCAGATATTTGCCAATCATCTAGAATGGTTTTTGCACCGAGATTTAACTAATGTAGTGCCTCGACATAACATGATTGGTGTGTCAGAAATGAATGCTACAGAAGTAGCTAAAAAATTGATTCATGTCATTAGTTCAACGCAGTCAGAATGCGATTGGCAAGCTGATGCACTACATCCACCAAATACAGACTGGTTGACTCTCGTATACAATTATTTTTCTAATATCTCGCCTAGATATCTGTCGTCAGAAACAGTCGAGGAATTAAAGAAGGTTCCGCTGGTTCCGGGAAATGATGGTAAGCTCCACAAAGGAGGAACTGCGGGAACTCCTTTGTTGTGCGGTGATAATATTGCAGCGGAAATCATCGAGGCTGTACAGTATTTTGGGGTGACGCTTGTCCGAGCACCGGCAAAACTTGAAAGTGCGATCGCCCAATTTGCCCAAAGACACAAAAATCTGTTAGTCTATTTTCTGACAGGCCCAGATGTCCTAGACACGGTATCTTCGCGGTGCGATCGAGGTTTGCCACCCTACCACCAACAGCATTATACATCTCTCCTCAACTTCCTAGCAGCTTCAGAACCAACAAATTACGACCAAGATAGCCTCCACAAGCTGCGTCAACTTCCAATTTACCCCACAACTTCCCACGAAATCGTTTCCCTCAACGATGAAAATGTCTACCTTCCGGGCGGCGGATACGAACCGCCGGAAATTGCAGGTACGTTGAGGCTTTTACGGACAGAAAAAAACCAAGAATGGCTGCGACTGTTCCAATTTTTGCAAGTTCCGGTACTCAATCGTGCTAGACTGATTCGCGAGTGTTTGTTACCTGAGTATGCCTCATTAGCGCCGGAAGAACAATTAATCGCGCTGGCGTGGATTCGAGAGCATCTCACTGAAGCTTATAAAGAACTAGAAAAGGCAGGAGAGGATGCTTTTTCATTCAAAGAAGAGCTGAAAAAGGCGCGTTTGGTACGCTGTAGCGATCGCAGATTGCGCTCTGTCGAACTAATTTACAATCCCGAAAGTCAAGTAATCCGCAACATTCTCGGAAATTTAGCAGCTATTCCAGATATGGAATTTTACTCGCAGGATTATCCACTGTGGCTCGAATTCTTTGAGAATTTGGGAATGCGAAAAACCTTGAGTGCAGATGACATTGTAGTTTGTGTTGACAATCTAATTCAAACTGCGAATCGTTCAGGTGCAGGCGCAGTAACCGATGCTTCGATTGCGGTTTTTAACTATATCATTGATAATTGGGATGCACTAAAATATACCTCAATTGGAAACACCAACAAAACACTGGCTGAAACACTCGCAGATAAACCTTGGCTTCCTGTTGAGCAAAATCCTCAAAAGTTAAGCCAATATCCCGCCGCTGCTATACCTGAACCGAGGCTGTATCGCGCTAAAGATGTCTGTTTCATTCAAGATGTTCGGTTAGTTGCAAGCCAAAGATTCGTATTTGCACGCCCTCAGCGGGATTTGCTGAAACCCGAAATCAAAACAGCACTTGGTTTTATGCCTGTAGATACAAGTACAGTTATTGACCACTTTGATACATTAATAAAAACTTGGGAAAATGACAGTTGAAATCACAATATCCGACGATTTAAACGCACAAATACAATCAGTCAAGGCAATTTACAAATATCTTGATGAGACTTTCATCAAAGGCAGTATTTCCAGCGAACAACGCCAGCAAATTCAACAGCGATTTGCTGGGCGTCAATGTCTGTGGGATGATTCTAGGGGCAAGTTTTGGCGGCCGAAACACGCTTTTTTGGATGACGTGCCTTTTTTCGGGAACCGCCGCACAACGATAGATGTTTCTCATCCATTTTCCGAAGTCTATCAGCTTTTAGGACAAGGGCGATCGCCCGTTGTGCAAGATTACCTAGATTTTCTCGAAGAATTAGCAGCCGAATACAGCAATACGCCGTTAAACGCAGCAGACAAAAACTATGCAATCGAGGTAATCAGTCGCCTAGAATCTCAACAGTCATTAGAAGGCCGTCCAGTTAAAAATCCACCGATTCTTACTGCAAACAACACACTTGCTCCCGCCTGTCAAGTTCTCATCCCGGACGCACCTTGGCGCAAAGATTATATTGACTCCAATCAGATACTGCACCAGCAAATCTCCCCAAAGTTTGCCAAATTAGCCGGAAGTCTTTCTTTATTAAAAGATGTGATTGAACGTCCGGCGGCAGTCAAAAATGCCTTAAATGCTCAAAGTAATGATTGGTGTCGGGAATGGCAAAAAACTCTCAATTCTCCGGAATTAATCTCTGGTTTAAAGCGGCTGATTTTTCACGAGTATGACTCTGAACCAATCCTCGATATCGTCTGGATTGCTAAAGCTCAAGTTTTGCCAGCCAGTCAAATAGATGTAGATTTATTCTGGAAGGGTGAAACAAAAATCGCTTCAGCTATACCGGGAACTCAATACTTTGACGAGTTCAAGAAAATATTTCATATTATCAGCAGCGGTAGCAGATACATTATGCTATGCTATTTAGCAGAAAGTATTAACGCTCAACTCGGCGAATATGCAGTGCAAAATCTGCTCCCGTTAGCAAGTATTCTGGATGCTGAGCCGCATCATATTAATGGTTTGCTCAACGAGTTGCGAATTCGGTCTTTACCGGGCGATTTGTCTCCCGTCACCGCAGCTAATTCGGAAATTAAATCCCCTCCAAGTTCCAGCGGCGATAAAAAGGGCGATAGTTCAATTTATTGGGGCGCTTTTTGAGCGAAAATAATCAGCATTATCGGCTAAGGAAGGTGCTTGTGGCGCACCCTACCAGCCTCTATTATTCAGTCCCTCTGAGCTCGGACATTGTTTGTGTAGACGCGGTTTCAACCGCCGAGTCTACACGGTTTAAATCGCCGATTCTAAATCGATTCAGTTACACCGATTGAGTTACATGATGGCGGCTAGTCAACTTATCCAATTGATTCACCAACAAACTCAGGAACAATCCCACATCGGTGACAACTCCAGTAGATTCGATCGACCCCCGATCGCTCAATTTCGTCACCACAGCCGGATTAATGTCCACACAGACCATCTTTACACCCGCAGGAGTCATATTTCCCACACCGATCGAATGCAGCATAGACGACAGCATTAACACCATATCCGCGCCCCGTAACAGCTCAGTATACTCTTCTTGAGCCTTCACCAAATCCATTTGCGTGTCGGGAAGCGGCCCGTCATCGCGGATCGAACCAGCCAGCGAAAACGGTATATTATGCTTCACACACTCGTACATTACACCGCTAGTAATCACGCCTGCTTCAACGGTTTTAGCAATACTGCCATAACGGCGCACAGTGTTAATCATTTTCAAGTGGTGGCGGTGTCCGCCGCGCACAGCTACGCCGCGTTTCATGTCAACTCCCAAAGAAGTTCCCATGCTAGATTGTTCCATGTCGTGAACTGCGATCGCATTTCCACCTAACAATGCTTGTACGTAACCTTCGCGGATCAAATGCGCTAAATGTTCGCCGCCGCCGGTGTGAATCACCACAGGCCCCGCCGTCACCACAACTTTACCGCCCCGATCGCGAATTTGGCGCAATTCCCACGCTACTTGTTCCACTACCAATTCTACCCGGCGCTCGCTAGAAACGCTACCGGACATAAAGCTAAATTCTTGAGAATTGCGCTGTTCCCGCGATTCTGTTTTGCGGATAGTACGGATACCAACCACATCAACAACGACTTTTTCACCTATTTTTAAATCGCGCAACAATTTGCACGTAGCCACCGGGCCTTCTGCGGTTTCAGTAATTGCAACTGCACCATCCATCCGCTGATTTCGCGCTTTCACCCACTGACCGTTTACCCGCACTTCTGTAGGATAAATGGTACTAACGTAAAAGTCGTCTGGGCCGACACCATCTTGCACGACATCTTCTAAAATAGCGTCGCAAATCTCTTGCGGCGGTGGCACTGCACCCAAGTCAATCAGCAATCCCATGATTTCTTCCATCACATCGTGGGAAGGTGCCGAAACTTTCACATCCGCGGATGATGTGCTTTGGCGCTGTTCTCCTAAATTGAAATTGAGCACTTGGAAACTGCCACCGTTTTCGATAATTAAGTCTAAAGCGCGGCTGATTAAACCGGCATCAAGCAGGTGACCTTCCATGCGAATGGCACGGCTTTCTACCATCACGTTTGCCGATCGATCTTCTTGCACAGGTTCATTCACCCGCAGCGTCAAACACTTACAGGCGCCACCCGCTTTCAAAAATTCGCTCATCGGCGTTTCAATGACTTTGAAGCCCGCTTGAGTGATGCGCTTGTTTAAGCCTTCGCTCACCTTATTCATTACCACAACTTTGTCAATATTCACAGCATTGCAAGCAAAATTAGCGGCATCTGCTTCTTCGATCGCAATCCGTTTTTCCGGCGCTACTCGCATTTCAATTAAGCGGTTTGAGTAAGAGTCAAATGCTGCTGGATAGTAGAGCAAATATCCGCCTGTGAGCGGACAAAAACAGGTGTCTAGGTGATAGAAACGTTCGTCTACTAAACGCAGCGACAGCACTTCAATGTTCAGCCAGTTTGCTAGCAACGGATGCGAGTCGAGTTCGGAACGGAAGCCGTATCCTGCCCACAACCAGCGTCCTTCGCGATCGAGCAAAGCGTCACCAGCACCCTCAAACGGCAAGTCTTTCGGGAGTTCGTGCACGGTGAAACCTTGGTTTTCAAACCATGCTTTGAAATAGGGTTCTTCGCCTTGGCGTTCCTTGTGATAGAAGCGGCTGAGGACAAAAGTATTGCCTAAAAGTAAGCCAGCGTTGGCGGTGAACACCATATCCGGCCAGCCTTTTTCGGGCGGTACCAGGTCTACAACGGCGTTGTCTTTCAACACGTGGTAAAGTTTCTCCCACTGTTCGACGGCGCGATCGCGCGATGATTTGTGTACGTTACCCTCCATCCAAGGGTTAATCACGTAATCTACATCGTAGTGGTCGGGAGCGCACATCAGGAAGCGAATTGAGTCGGTCATAATTCAGTTAAAATGTGGTAGATGCTACAGACTTAAGTTGAGATAGTATGTATGAAATCAACTGTAAAATTCACTCCCAAGAGAAAGAGTGCAACGTCTAGCAGCGAAAAAAGTAGCTCTCAATTATATCACAGTTAGGTTAAAATCAAACTCAGCCACAGACGGTTTGCATGAAATATCGGATAAAATTTCAGGTTTTGACATTATTTTCGGTAAATTACTCTTCATAAAAGGTTCGTAGTGAGGACTTTAGTCCTTCTTTCTGAGGGGATCATCTCATTTTTGCAAAAAGCATTTTTTCTTTCATTTCTTTCAGTGCGAGCGTCCCGCTCGCGTGCTTTATAAAGCACGCGAGCGGGGACAGCACTACAAATGCAAAACTGAGATGCTCCCGAAAGAAGGACTTTAGTCCTCACTACAAACCTATTTTACTTTCAACTTTTTTTGCGAAATCGGCAGTTCGATCGCAAATTCTGTACCTCGGTCAACTTCTGAATGACACCACAAATTACCGCCATGGCGGTCTTTCACAATTTGGTAACTAATCGACAATCCCAAACCAGTGCCACTGCCGATCGGCTTTGTACTAAAAAATGGGTCAAACATCCTTGACTGAACCTCAGGACAGATACCGGGCCCGCTGTCAGCAATCCGCACGCACACTTGATTTTCGCTGCTGACTTCCGTAATAATGCGAATCTGATTAACTTTGTCATTACAGGCTGCTGATGACTCTTCCACAGCATCGATCGCATTTGACAGCAAATTCATAAATACCTGATTTAATTGCGCCGGATAACACTCAACATTGGGCAGTTCGCCGTAATTTTTAACAACTTGAATTTCCCGACGTTTTGGCTGTGACAGCAATCGATGCTGCAAAATCACCAAAGTGCTCTCTATCCCTTCATGAATATCGATTACTTTGCGCTCTTTTTCATCGAGTCTCGAAAAGTTTCGCAAGGACAACACGATCTGCTTAATTCTGTTAGCACCTGCTTGCATTGAAGCCAGCACTCTGGGGAAATCCTCAGCGATAAAATCCACTTCTATTTCTGCCAATCTTTCGGCAATTTCTGGCACTGGTTCGGGATAATTTTGCTGGTAAAGCTGGATCAATTTTACCAAATCGTTAGCGTACTGTGCGGCGGGAATAATATTGCCGTAGATGAAGCTGACGGGGTTATTAATTTCATGGGCAACTCCCGCCACCATTTGCCCAATACTTGACATCTTTGCGGCTTGAATCAGTTGTGATTGAGCATTTTTTAAGTATTCCAGAGTTTGTTCTAACTGTTGGGCTTTTTCTCGTTCTCGCTGTTCGCTATTTCGCAAACTTGCTTCGGCTTGTTTGCGATCGCTAATATCGATATGCGTGCCCGTCATCCGCAAAGGATTTCCCGAATCATCACGTTCCATCACCTTAGCTTGAGCCAAAATCCACTTCCATTCACCGATTTTTTTCAGCATCCGAAATTCTGCTTCGTAGGTCGGTTTTTTGCCTACCAGATGAGCATTTATCGCTGCTGTAGCCAGAGGCAAATCATCTGGATGTACAAGTCTTTCCCAGGCTGCATAACTATTTTCTATTTCCTCTACTTCATATCCCAGCATCGTCTTCCACCGTGAATTCAAATAGACTTCTCCCGTGGCAAGATTCCAATCCCACAATCCCGTCGCACTGGCTTCAAATGCCAGGTAAAAACGTTCTTCGCTAATTTGCAGCGCTGCTTCCGCTTCTTTGCGATCGGTGATATCCATTACTGTTCCAAACAGTTTAATTACTTCTAGGGATTTGTTAAAAATAGCTTCTCCCCTTGTTTCGAGGTATCTAATTTGACCGCTGGGATGCAAAATTCGCAACTCTTTTTTGTAGGAAGTTCCCTGTGAGATACCAAGGCTGACAGTTTGTTGAAACAACTCTCTGTCCTCTGGATGATACATCTGTAAAAGTTCGATATATGTCGGTTCAGGTGCGGCTGAGTCCAGACCAAAAATGCGGAATACTTCTTCCGACCAAATATTTTTATTGGTGACGAGATCGAATTCCCAATTGCCGATATGGGCAATTTTCTGGGCTGCTGCTAGACTAGCTTCGCTTTGTTGCAATTTAAGTCGCTGCTCTTTATCTTGTTCCAGAAGATTGGCTTGAGCGATCGCAATTCCCATTTGTGCAGCGACAGCTTTCAATAATCTGATCTCATTTTGCGTCCAGTGGCGGGGCTCATCGTACTGGTGCAAGCACATCATTCCGTTGGGTTTTCCCTGGTAGGAAGTGCGGATGGCTATCATCGACTTCAAACCTATTTGACGGCACAAATCAGTAACATTTTCCAGCAGCGGTTCAGCAAAAACATCGTCAGAAACTACAGGTTTATCTTGAGACAACACCAACTGAGCGTGAGGATTTCCCAGGACGGGAATTTCTACTACATCGCACAGCGTTGCTGATTCAGATTTCCTGTACTGAGTCATACAATAGATGCGGGGCAGTGGGTGTTCTTTGTAGGTGTGAATCAAGCAAGAATCGGCATTAAAAACTCGACCTATTTGAGCAGCCGCTGTTTGATAAACTTGGTCTTGCTTTAAGCTGTAGCGAATTTCGAGAGTAATTGTTTCTAGCAGAAATCTTTGCTTGATTTGCCGCTCCAAAGCAGACAAAGCTGTTTTAAGATCGAATTCTGCTTGTTTGCGATCGCTAATTTCAGTAGCAGTTCCCAGAATTTTCCAAGGTTTGCCCTCCACCGTCCTTGAAAACACCGTATCCCGGCTAAAAAACCAGCGAAATTCACCATTTTTGTGTTCTATTCGGTATTCAAACTCAAAGCTTTCACCATCTTTTGATGTCTGAATCCTCCTCATATGTTCTGAGAATGCTGGCAAATCGTCAGGGTGTATTAAGTTAGGAAGAAATGCTGCTGGCATTTGCTGTATTTCTTCCAGCGAGTAGCCAAGATCGATATATAGTTCGCGATTGAGATACAGAATTCGCTGTTCTATCACATCGTAAACGTACAAAACATTAGGATTCATTTTAATTACTGCCGACAGCCATTGCTGACTTTCTCGCAGTTGTGCTTCGACCCGCTTGCGTTCTTCTATTTCTGCTTCCAGCCGCGCATTTTGTGCTACTACTTGCCGAGAAAGCCTGCTCAGATGCATTTGACTTTCGACGCGAGCGACCAATTCTTCTATTTGAAATGGTTTAGTAATGTAGTCTATAGCTCCCAGCGAAAAAGCTTTAACTTTATCAAAAGTTTCATTTAAAGAGCTGATAAAAATTACAGGAATATCTTTGGTTTCAGGAGCAGCTTTTAGCTGTTTGCAGACTTGATAGCCATCTATACCGGGCATCATAATGTCCAGCAAAATTAAATCCGGTGGAGTCGATCGCGCAAACTTAAGGGCTAATTTTCCATCTAGTGTTGGCCGCACTTGATATCCCCGCTCGGACAACAACTTGGATAAAAGACGCAAGCTTTCTGGGTGGTCGTCAACAATTAAAATGTTTTGTTTTAAGCCAGATATTTCAGATTTTTTTGTTGTTATTTTGGCGTATTTTTGGTCAATTTTATTCACGATAACCCCTCAGAGTCTTAGGAATATCTACGCAGCTTTTCTATCTATAGCGTTTACTATTTTGTTTTCATATGATAATTTTGCTGCGTAATATAGTGTGTATTAATCAAATTGTAAGAATCATTAAAGCGCAAGTGCTTATAGGTAGAACTATGAGCTTGCGGCAACAATAAAATTGGGTAGATGTTGATTTATGGCGCGAATTTGAGCAGTATAAGTTTCTATCAGCTCCGCATCCTGTTTATCAATCGCTGGTCATTCTATTTTAGATTGGAGATTTCGGGATCAGACGTTCGATCAGGGAAATCGTCCAACGATTTTAGATTTACAAGGGTAGATGAATCTGGGAGATTGAACTTTTATCTAAAATTTTGGAATGCTCGTGACAGAAGAATGTGAGACGGTATCCGTTTTTGGACAGGAGTCAATGAGTGGCTGTATGCGATGCTTTTATTAGCTATGGCAGCATAAATCAGACACACAGCTTCCCTTTTGTGCTATGCCAGTGGCACTGTCCGATCGCCTGCCAACATAGCGCACCCCTTAATTTGTATTCAGTCTATCAAAAATGTCTGCATCTTTAATTCTTTGTTTCAGCAAATTATTGCAGGCGATCGAGAAAACAGCCGATATTCCTCAAATCAGGCATAAATCCGGCAAATTTCATTAAATATAAAATTCAAACAGTGATTAGAACGCGGTTTCGCTACTATTGGGCTAGTTGCTCAATGTTTGTTTTTAAGTATATCTACTGGCTCTGCACGGCAAGCAAATCGAGCCTGACAACCTGCTACCGTATCTTAAGTTTTGTTGAGGCGTTGGCGCGATCGCCTGTACAGCATCTAGATTGTCTGCGATCTTAAAGGAGGAGAGGATTTGACGAGTAGGGAATAGGGCCTTGAAATCTACAATTTAAATGCCGTACAGCTTACTCATCAGTCAATATCAATCTAAAATCTAAAATCTAAAATGGCACGATCTATGGCATCTTTGTAGGAGCGTGCAATTCATCGCAAGCAGCATACACGGCTTTGACATTATACCAATTCAGAAAAATTCGAGCAATTTCTAAAGCTAACTGCGACTTACCTCGGTCAATCAACCACTGCAAAAAAGGTTTCATAGTGCGCTCGTTCAGCATCCCGCCCAAAGATAAAACTCCCCACAGTATTTGGTGCAAAACAGTCATTTGAATCATCAGCCGCACTTCCCAAGTGGGGTGTTTTTGATAAAACAAAACTCCCATTCTTCCGCGCTGAATTTCTCGGTCAATCATCCCAGGAATTTGCTCTAAACTAAAAGGTGGATGCCAGTGATAGCCAACAGCAGTCGGACATTTAATCAATTTTAAACCTAATTTTTTCAACCTGACACCCAATTCTAAATCTTCCCATCCGTAAAGTTGAAAGCGAGTGTCAAATAGTCCAGCTTCCAGTAGCCAGTGACGGGCGATGCCGACATTTCCCGTGGCAAAATAAGCAGCCGAAAAATCAGTTATTTTGTAAGGTTCGGCAGTGGGATTGTCGAAATTGCAAGTATTAATCACGCTGCCGTAAGTAAAAACCGCATCAGTATCTTTGTAAGCCTGTAGCAAAGCATCTGCGTGTGCTTGCAAAAAATCCTTTGTAACGACTAAATCGCTATCAATAAAAATAATTGTCTCGCCTTTAGCATCTTCAACGCCCAAATTCCTGGCGGCGGCGGGGCCTTGATGAGATTGACAGATCGATCGCACGTGCGGCAAAAACTCAGCATCTGCGGCCAACCAGTCGATCGTCCCGTCCGTCGAACCGTCATCGACTACAATCACCTCATAATCTGTGACAATGTTATCAAACTGCTGATTTTCTAGAGCCAGTAGACATTTTGCCAAAATCGGTTTACGATTGTACGTCGGAATCACAACACTAAAAAACACGGCTTTACCCCATCGCCACAGTTACCGTATCCCACGGTAGCAGATTTTTCGCAGCAAGTCCTCAGAAAAATAGGCAAGTTGAGCAAAAAAAGAATATCTAAATCTGTACTATTTCTGACAAGAATCGAGGTCAATTAGGTGCATAATACAAAGTTGGTTAAATATCACATCTTGCACCATTATCCAGAACAGGCAAGATGCCTGTTCCACAAAAATTTAATTTTATGGTGGGGTGGGCATCTTGCCCGCCCTAAAAAGCTTAGTGATAATGGTGCAAGATGTCAGTTAAATTCAGGATGTAAATAGCAATGAGTCGCGCTAAAAAAGTTGTGCTAGCATATTCCGGCGGAGTCGATACTTCTGTCTGCATTCCTTACCTGATGAAGGAGTGGGGAGTCGAAGAGGTAATTACTCTGGCGGCGGATTTGGGACAGGGAGATGAATTAGAACCCATCCGCAAGAAAGCTTTAGCATCTGGTGCTTCGGAATCTTTGGTGATTGATGCTACGGAAGAATTTGTCAAAGATTATGCCTTCCCAGCAATTCAAGCTAACGCGCTTTACGAAAATCGGTATCCGCTATCTACGGCGCTAGCGCGCCCGCTGATTGCTAAATTGTTGGTAGAAGCTGCCGAAAAATACGGTGCGGATGCGATCGCCCACGGTTGTACTGGTAAGGGAAATGACCAAGTACGGTTCGATGTGTCGATCGGCGCACTGAATCCCAAGATTAAGATTTTAGCACCAGCGCGGGAATGGAAAATGAGCCGCGAGGAAACCATCGCCTACGGTGAAAGATGCGGTATTCCGTCGCCGGTGAAGAAGTCTTCACCTTATAGTATCGATCGCAATTTGTTAGGAATGGCGATCGAAGCCGGCATCCTCGAAGATCCTTGGGCGGAACCGCCGGAAGAGGTGTTTTTGATGACAAAGGCGATCGAACAAACTCCCGACACACCCGAATACATCGAAATCGGTTTCGACTGCGGAAAACCAGTCAGTTTAAACGGCAAAGAATTAGCACCAGTCGCCCTAATTACCCAACTCAACGAAATAGCTGGAAATCACGGAGTCGGCCGCATCGACATGATTGAAAATCGTGTAGTCGGGATTAAATCGCGGGAAATTTACGAAACACCAGCGATTTTAGTTTTGATGCACGCGCACCGAGACTTAGAAAGTTTGACTTTGACAGCAGATGTCACGCGATACAAGCGCGGCATCGAAGAAACCTACAGCCAAATGATTTACAACGGCCTTTGGTACAACCCTTTAAAAACAGCTTTAGACGCATTTATTCTAGACACGCAAAAGCGAGTAACTGGAACCGTGCGCCTAAAAATGTTCAAAGGAAACGCCACAATTGTCGGCCGCAAATCCGAGAATTCGCTGTACAGTTTCGACTTAGCAACCTACGGCGCCGAGGATGAATTCGACCACAAGGCTGCGGAAGGATTTGTCTACGTTTGGGGATTGCCAACCCGCATTTGGTCGGAGAAGAATCGGGGTTAGAATGTGTTAACAGGACTTGTGCAAAGAAACCGGGTTTCTATCAAAAATCTTTGCTTTCTAAACTAGAGATTTAGGAAGAAACCCGGTTTCTGACCTCGGCATCCAGCAAGACTGACAAACAAAGTCCCAGCAGAGTGGGACTAAGAGTAAGGTGGGCAATGCCCACCTTATTTGTTAAAATATGGATCAAATAATTTAAAAATCCTAGTGGGTTTGGTATAATAGAAGTGGTCGGAATCTACAATCATAAAAAACTCAATATAAAGCCAATGGTTGCAAATCAAAGCCAAAATTACATCTCGCCGGAAGAGTATCTGAAATTAGAAGAAATCAGCCAGGTTAAACATGAGTATATTCAGGGCGAAACCTACGCAATGGCGGGTGCAAGTGATGCTCATGTAACTATTAGTGTCAACTTAGTTACCTTGTTGAGAAATCATGTTCGGGGTAGTGGCTGTCGTGCTTATATGTCAGACATGAAAGCTAGGATTGAATCTAGGAATATTTATTACTATCCCGACGTGATGGTAACGTGCGATGAACGGGACAAAGCATTTCAATCTTTTAAAAGACATCCTTGTTTAATTATCGAGGTTTTGTCAACAGGAACTGAAGGATTCGATCGCGGTGATAAGTTTGCTGACTATCAAGAATTAGAAACGCTTCAGGAGTATGTGTTAATTAGTCAAAAGCGGCAGCGGGTTGAGTGTTTTCGCCGCAATGCTGAGGGGTTGTGGGTTTTGTATTCTTACACCCAAGGAAGCGAAATTCACTTGGCTAGTGTTGACTTTCGCACTAGCATGGATTCTATCTATGAGGATGTAATCTTTACCAACGAAAGTCAGTCGGCGATTGAAATCGCTTCTACACAAACGAAGTCCGCCTTCGCGGACTGAAGAATAGAATGGATATTATGGTAGGATTTGGTATCATAGCTATGCCTGACTTAATATTTCCAAAAACTCCTGTACAACTAGATCGGGTTGTTCGCTGCATCGGGTAGCATCGTAATGTTTGACAAGACTGATGCCAGAATCTATGAAAAGCTGGCACATTTCATCTTCTGTTGCGTTTTGATGCGATGATTCGCTGTCAATTTTCAGCATCCCTAATTTACCTTGATGAAATATCAGAAAGTCAGCTTCTTGGTTTTGTCTCCCTTCTGGTGTTGCGAGTCGGAGTTGGGAGTTGGGGATGAAGAGAGTGGATGTGCGATCGAGTATTTCGGCAATTTTCACTTGTGCTTCTGAATGGAAGCAAAAACCGTTCCAGTTAATTTCGTTTTCTGAGTCAGATAATTCAGTTTCACTGTCAGAAGTTATTATTTTATCTAAATCAGTTTGAACATAATCAGCTTCATTTAAATTGGCGAATAATCTTGCTCCACTTAAGTTTGCTCCGCTGAGATTAGCACCAGTGAGATTAACTTCGATGGTTAGATTTCGCTGTAGATTCACTTTACCTCGTCCTAAGTATCGTTTCAATACTGACTTGAGATTATCTTTTTTAACTTTTTCTTCTAGTGCTTTTGAAAGTAGTTTCCATAGTTTAGCACCAGCATCTTTGATATAATCATAATCATAACCTGTGCTTGTAGCAATTTCCATATAAGACACCCCTTCCCAAGATTGACGAAACACTAGCTCTTGAACTTTGTTGAGGCGATCGTAGTTGAGGGCTGTTTCTGCGATCGCTATGGCTTCGTCAACGGTCATATGTTAAAGTCCCTTACTAGCGGAGCGTTAAGGTAGGCTGAGTATAGATTGTACCGCAACAGGGAACAAATCTTACTTTTTTATTACTTTTTTATTACTTTTTCTCACTGTAAAAGCTGATATTAAGTCGGTATAGTTTAAAAAACTAATGAATTTTATATGGAACCTGTAACATTGACAGCCGGGGCGATCGCAACTTTGGTCTTAGTCAAAGCCACTGAGAAGGCTGGTGAAAAGCTAGGTGAGCTAGTCGTTGAGAAAGCTGGTAAGTTGCTATCACTGCTTAAGACAAAGTTACCGAGAACAGCAACGGCTATAGAAGTATCTGAACACCAGCCCTTAGATTATGGCAAGGCTGTTCTTGAGTTAGAAGCAGCCATGAAAGACCCGGAAGTCGCTAAAGCAGTCGAGGAAGTAGATACAGCAGTAAAGGCAGACCCGGAAGTTGCTAAATTAGTTGAAGATGTTGCAAATACCCTTAAGTCTAAATCACCAAGCACTCAAAATTTTATGAATATAGTAGAAAAAGTAGTGAACTTTGCTCAGGGAGATAAAGCTTCCATTGTTATCGAAAACCAGAACATCAACATATGACCGGAGTCGCCCGCTAGTTTACGGGAAAAGCAGAAACATACTTTTGATAGCTTTGTCAAAAAAATTGCCGATGACTACATCTATTTAGAATATCTGCCTCCTCGTGTAGCCGATCGAAAGTGGGAAGTTGTGAAATCTGCTTCTGTAGAAGAATTTGGAAAAATTGAGTTAAAGGCTCTTAAGCTAGTTGTTAGCTATTGCTACTATTTTAGTAAAGGTTTTCCAAGACCTTCAGCAGAATACCAAGCTATCACAAGTCGAGAAGATTACTATTATATGGCAAGACAGTTAACAACAGAAGGCAAATTAAGGGTTGGCAGTGCTAAGCTAAGCTCTATCATAAAAGACTCAAAAATGGCTGAAATAATCCGATCAATGGAGGCATAAAAATGACAGTAAACCAGTCAGAAAAAACTAAATTAATCCGACAGTATTTTGAATGCTTAAAAAAACGAAGAACAGCCACTGAATCATTTGGAGAACAAGTGATTGCAGATTTCTTAGAACACTTGAAAAATAAGAGAGCGCCAAGAGAAGGAATTTTTGTGTACGTTGTAGTAGGAGGATTATTAGTATCACTTTTAATCAGTCCTACATTGACTTTTATTCTGGCTGTAGTAGTTTTAATTATAAGTCAACAAAAAACACCTGTCAAAATCAAGATGACAATAGACGAAGAAAGACAAATCGATAAATGGCTCTTAGAAGGCAAAAGAAAACTCTTCCAAAAAGCTCCCAATGAATTAGGTTTGATTTTAGGAGTAAATCCACCTCAAGCTCTTAATGTAGTCTTGAATCAAGATGCTCCTATAGCACTTTGTACTGGATTTATAAAAGATAGCCCTTCTTCACAAGACACTCAAGATTATTTAATTGAAGATTACTTTGTGGAGAAAGGACTAGATGGCAATACTAGATACAGTATTCATGTATTTCTGGTGATTTTCCTATGTAAAAATTTTATGGCATACTACAAGTGTCATTGGAATTTTATCAATAATGTGGAAACTTTAGTTGAAACAGGTGAGTATCTATATGACACAATTGTTTCTGTAAAGACCCAGGAAATGTCATTAGCAATGCCAGGGAATGATACTGGAAACAGGTTAACATACAAGAAAATTTTGCAGATTAGCACTACAGACAGCAAAGACATTGAGTTTCCAGTTATAACAGACATAAGGTTGACTTCCGACCAAGATAGCATAACAGTTAAAGATGCAGCACATATTATTCGTGAAATGCTGAGAGAAAGACGTATTGATATGCAAATAGTGAAGCCGTTTGATGCAGATGATTGAGAATAATATAGGTAATAGCGAACTTTTACGATCGCACTTTCTATTCTCTCATTTGTTCACAGCACTCTTTGACGGATGGGTAAATAGGTTTGTGAAGTGCGATCGCACCCAGGTCAATTACCACATAAACAGTTCTTTGTCAACATAAACATCTTTCCCCAAAACCGTCAGCGGCATCATCTCCCCGCTGCCAAGCAAATCAATTGAAACCCCATCTCGAATCAAGATTTTAAACAATTCCTCGTCATCTTTTATCAAACTAGCATCTAACTCAATAACTTGACCTTCTTCCCTCATTACCTCCAATAAATCAGCAGTAGATACCTGAAATATTTCCTGATTATTGCACCGCGCAGTCAAGCAATTGCCGTAACTGCCCGTAGCTTCAATATCTGATATTACCCATTGCTTTAAGAGATAATTTTTATCTAAATACTCAAGGATTTTTGCAACTCTCAATTCCAGTTTTTCCTCTGCTTCGCAGCAAAGTGTCACAGCCCATTTTTGACCAATATTGTAGGTAATAGCCGACTTTTCAGATTTCATAATGCTTCCGGGATTCTACTATATCACTTCACTCTTCAGACTCAAAATCCACGCGATCGAACATTTCACCCAACGACATCTTAACTCAATCCAGGAACATCCTCATACAAAGCAGAGATTGGACACTGAAAATTGATACTAGCCAACTCCAGACATTCCCCCTCACCGCAGGAAGAAAAAACCCAACGCCCTTCCACATCGCGACGGTAGCAATCTACATTCATCCGTTGTTGACCGATTAACACATATTCTTGTATAGTTGAGAGCGATCGATAATCCGCAAATTTATCTCCTCTGTCAAACGCCTCAGTTGTTGGAGATAGGACTTCCACAATTAGCGAAGGATAGCAGATAAAATCGGCAACAGAAGTAGTATCTCGTTCATCGCAAGATACAGCTACATCTGGATAATAAAAAGTATTAATTGTCTCAAATCTTAGTTTTGTATCGGCCATAAAAACCAGGCAACCAGTCCCGCGCAGATGATTTCTCAGCCGAGTTGCTAAATTTAGACAAATCAAAACGTGGGGATTACTAGCCCCTGCCATTGCATAGATTTGTCCGTTCCTGTATTCATGCTTGATGGGACTTACCAGTTCACCTTCTAAATAGTCTTTAACTGAAACGTCAGGATGATTTTTGCTGGCAATCATTACGTTTTCCTCGATTTTTATGATTAAATTTACTCGCTTAATTCGATCTTACTTAATCATGTTTTTTATGGCTACTAATCAGACTCCGACTCAAAATCCACGCGATCGTACATTTCGCCCAAAGACATCTCAAACTGCACCGAGCTCAACACCAGAACCGCTTCAGCACCATCATACTCAGACAAAACCCACTTATTGTCATCCGTCTTAGAAAACTGTTCGACGTGCATCTCGTACTGATCGATCAAAATATACTCCCTCAAAGTGGGAATCGATCGCAAAAGTTTAAATTTTTCACCTCGATCGTAATTTGCTGTCGATTTCGATAAAACCTCAGCCACCATCACCACATTAGTAATCGCATCTTTCCTCCCCTCCGCAAACTCCAGCTTACCCGCAACCACCATCACATCAGGATAAGTACAAAATTGCTTTTGTGGTATCCACAAACGCAAGCCCAAAGCAAATAAATGATAATGTTTCTGTCCTTTAAAAGCAAAATTCAAAGGAGTAATAATATCACCTACTATCATATTGTGGTTGGCGGAATTCGCAGGCATTGGTAATATTTGACCGCGACAATATTCACTTTTGTCCTCTGCTGCTTCTTCTAAAGCAAAATACTCGGCTGGAGTGTAATAAGGTTGTGGCTTACTCTCAATTACTTCTTCGCGAATTTCTGTTGATGCCGTCATACTACATCCTCCTGCGATCGTACTCACAATTATAACCGGATTATCCGCAATCAAAACAACCGCTCAAAGCTCACTATCTGTCATTTTAATTACCTTCCCCTCAAACTCAAAACCCCTCTCCCAACCATCCAAATACTTATCCATATTAGGCTTGAACCACAGCGCCGCTTCCCCGTGTCCCAACTCCACCGCCCGATCGACTAATTCATACCAATGTGTCAGAGGCTTCCCCGTCGCTTCCACCGCTTGCAAATAATCCCAAACCACCTTTGGCACTGATACCGGCGACACCGCATACCTCAACAATTCCTGTGCACCCTCCGGCGAAACAATCACATTATTCTCAACCCAAATCATACCCACATCCGCCGCCTCTTCCCCTTGCCAATTCACCTCGCCTCTCAAAACATAACCCCAAGGTTTGATAAAATTGTCAATCAGATACTGCAACCATTCCACATAATCATAAAATTTTTCCATGCCATTCCACTGAATCCCCCCGCCGTCAGCAGTCGGAATCCACTGACACCACAAACCGGGCTGAGTCTTTGGCGGGCGGTTGTAATTTACGATCGACAATTCCGACTCTTCATCCCACTTTTCATTGACAAAATAGCAGCCTTCTTCGCCCACAGGCAAACCCACGGCTGTTCTCGCCGCATCGGGAACATCTTGCAAAATTTCAGGATTTCGCTTCATTCGCCTCGTCCGAGAAAACTCTAATAAATAAAGAGTTTCGCTATCCAATAACCGCTGATTTAAATGAAATGTGCCTTCAAAGATTGTAGTGTATCCCATGATTTCTATCTATTATAAATGTAGAGATATCGAAGTCTACCTCAGAATAAGTTTTATTGTTTGTGGAACGGGCTTCTAGCCTGTTCCTGACATTGGTGTAAAATATAAGTTTAACCTCAGATGTTACACTATTTTAAGAACGGGCAAGATGCCCGTTCCACAAGAAGATTGAGTCTTTTTGAGAAGAGTCTCCAACCCTACTTAGTCTTGTCCAAATTCCGCGACTCCAACCAAATAGGAATTGCAATCCAAGCAACTGTTAATAGCAAAGCAACTACCGCAAATTGAGCAGCCCAACCTACTAACTTCTCTAAAGACACAACCTGTCCTAAGAAGTATGACAAACTTACCATTACGGATGCCCAGCTTGCGGCACCCAAAATATTGAAGAATGAAAATTGCAAAAAGGGCATTTCTGCAATTCCCGCTAGGGGGCTGGCAAAAATTCGCAGCAGTGCGATGAAACGGCCCAAAAATACGGCTTTAGCTGCATTTTCGCTAAACTTTTCTTTTAAGTCAAACAGTTGTTCTTCCCGAAAGCGGAAGATTTTTCCCAGCTTCAGCAGCAGGGGCCAGCCGCCGTATCTGCCGATCGCATAACCGAAATTTCCCCCCACAGTCGCACCGGCGATCGCACTTCCGAGCACGTACCAGTAATTCAGTTCCCCGCTGCCAGCCAAAAATCCGCCAGCAATCGTAATTGTCTCGCCTGGAAGAGGGACTCCCAGATTTTCTAGCAAAATCCCGAAAAATACAGCCCAGTAGCCGTAATCTCGCGCCAATTGCTGAATAGTCTCTAACGATAAAAACTCAAAAGACATTTCGATATTGCCTTCGTAAACTTTTGCAAAGCTCAATACTTTTATATATTGGCTCGATTCGGCCAATAGTGCAATCTTTCGCTGTGATGAAAAACACACTACACTTGCGATCGCCCGCTCAAGCAAAAACTAACCTTTCAGAGATAATCAATTAATCAGGAATTGTTGCGCTTGCATTCCGATCGAAAGCCAGTCATCTTACTTAATCTACCACAAGTGCGATCGCCTCCGATTATTTAGTCAGCCCGATCGCCTCTTGAAACTTTAGCTGAAATTATTCTGTCTTTTGACAGAAGCAGCAAATCAATTTACTTAGTCGCATTTTACAATCTTAGGGTAACAGTTATGCAATTTCCCAACTTCCACCAACACATCGTGCTTCAGCCTCAAAACTGCCTCGACTCCCAAGCCGGTAGTCTCCTGCAACAACAGCTAGCAGAAATTTTGCCCGATCGCCACAATCTGTGGGTAATTGACATGACTAGCGTCGATTTCATCGACAGTTCGGGGCTGTGCGCTTTAGTCGGCGGGCTCAACGCCGCCCGCCACCGGGGATGCCGCCTGGTTATTTGCAACCTCTCAGTTACAGTCAGGCTCATTTTTGAAATTACTCAACTCGACCAACTATTTGAAATTTTTGACACTTTCGAGCAAGTTATTTCAATACAAACTCCCGCTTTAGTTGCTTAATAAAAATTCTACTATCTCCCGTTAATTACCCATAATTAGGTTCGTAGTAAGGACGAAGAGTCCTAATTGATTCATCAAGAAAGGACTAAAGTCCTCACTACGAACATAAAGAAGTAATTTGCATATCGTAAATAGGCTTATTTGTCAAGCAATACCAATAACAGACAAATAAATCCGGTACTTGAACGCCGACAGAAGCGATCGCAGGTGCAGCCGGAAAAGGCAAAAGTCGATCGAAACAAATCCTGTCCCCAACGAACCCGAACTGCATCAAATAAGTCGCCGGCGGCGCATTTAAAAGATCCACGAGCAAGCGGAAAGCCAACTCGTACAACTGCTGCCGCCAAACATCAGACAAATGCAGCGGTTGAGAGTAACTCAACTCGCTCGACAACTTGTCAGATTCCCCAGCGATCGCCTCAGCATACAGCGGCCCCTTTGCCGTCAACACCACCGGCAGCCAAAAATTGCCATCGCCGACGGACACTTGTAGTTCCCGAGCCACTCGATCGCGCGCCGCCGCAACATTAGCGCCAAATCGAAACACATCTTGACCCGGAAAAACCAGATTGGACGGAACATCCAGCGTCAAAGGGCAAACGATCGCCCCCGAAAGAGCGATCGCGCCAGAATTGAGTTCAGAAATCGCACATATCTCGACTTCAGTTAAAGGATCGGATTGAGCGATCGCAGCCTTGAGGCGATCGGCCGAGCCTTGTTCGTAGCCTGTTACAATCACAACTTTAGGCATTGCCAAAGCTCGGCATTTGAATACCGCGATCGTCCTCAGGATCGACGCTGGGCAGATCCAGGCCCTTAGCCTTGCGGTTGCGTACCGCCAGACGGTAAGTCACGCTCTGTAACTCAGTGTGCAACTGGTTGTTTTCCTTTTGCAGTTGCTGCAACTTTTCCTTAATCGGCTCGATCCGCTCGGCAAACTTCTGGCGGTAAACTCCCGGCAATTCCTGAACCACCTGTTCGAGCATTCTAGAGCGATCGGTCAATTCTTGCACCGACTGTCGCAGTTGGTAAACCTCAGCATCGCGCTCGGCGATTTGTTCTTGATAAAAACCAACTTGCTCTTCCACGGCTTGCAATTGTTCTCGCATCGCCTGCATTTGAGCTTGGTGGCGATCGGAAACTTCCGGCGCCGGGACAAAACTCGAATTTCCCTTGACCAGTCTGAAAAGTTCTTGAGATAACTGCTGCACCAATTGGTCGCGCATTTGCAGCTCTTCGGTGAGACGAGATACCTCTGATTGCAGTTCTTTTGAGCTTACAAGTTTCGTCTGATTCACAATGGCCCTCAGTTTTTACATTATATATTTCTTTAAAATATCTTTACCTTACCTCAGAGGCAAGAGGCACTTGAAAAGTTTTGAACCCGCAGTCGCTAGAGCGATCGGTGACAAATCAACGACCAAGCCCAGTTTAACCCCGATCGGCACCAACATCAGCCGATTTTAGATTTTAGATTTTAGATTTTATAAGGGATTGAAGCGCACACCTACAGTTGCATGATTGCGGTTTGAGTCAAATATTTGGTTAAAAAAACCGCTTTTGAGAGACAAGTTCATCTGTGTGGCCTCGCTTACCTCAGAAACCAGGTTTCTGCGTAGATTTCTTATCCCTGTCGCAAAATTGGTAGAAACCTGGTTTCTAACTACATATCACGATGAGCTTTTTCTGGCAAGAGTGCGAGATCTCCAGTTTACCCGATCGCCGCCGAGAGCACTTTGCCAGCTTCATCCAAGGTGCCGCCAAAACAGATAATTCCGTCCTCGTGACCGGCCATGGCCAGAATTTTGCGATCGGCCAAATTCTCCTCGTCAAAAAGTCTAAACATTTCTAGCGCCATTTGAGGAGTGCCATAGGGTATCTCTTTTCTAGTAGTAGGAATTTTAAACAGCAGTTGCTGCCATAGTTGAGGATTGTGAACGTGAATTATCGCACGCACATCATCTCTGCGAAGGTACAGTGCAGCGTGAGTTAGAGACTCCGACGAAGCTGGTACGGGGCCGCGACAGCCGAGGAAATTTTGTTCTAAGTTAAATTCGGTAACAGTACAATAAAATTCAGGCCCCAGATTTGGCAAGTGTGCCGTCTGGGTGCCTGAAATAATGAACTGACAAGAATTGCCAATTCTGATACTGATGTTACCAAAACCAATACTATTTTCGTAGACGCCTATTAGTCCCCAAGAGTGGAGTCGATCGCGCCAGTCCATCAAATCTGCTATGTTCTCGGCAGCTAAAGGATCTGCCTCTTGCCATTCGCAGCGGTACTTAACGACTCCTTCATCCATCTATTTTTATTCCTAGCAAATCCACGACACACAAGTCAGCTTCTGAGACTTCACCGAAGTTGTCAAACTGTTTTTTTGTCTGCTGCCTTCTGTCGAGAGTGCCTGAGTGCCTTCAATAATTTACATTCCTGTGTCACCGTAATTGGCGATCGACATTAGCAAAAAGTATACTACGCAAGAAGAACAAATTATTCCAAACATCATAAGTCTAGCCTCAACAGGTCATTGCAAAAGTGGAAGGTAAAAACACACGCTTTCAGGCTGGGAGTTTGATTCTTGGCTCTTGCTAGATCGAGTCTCTTATGTGAAACTATCTAACTTCCCTCAACAAGTTATTGCTTGAGATTACAGTATTTCTACTGAGCTTGTTAACCCTCTCAACAATATTTAACGATCGAGTAGTCCTTTATCCGGAAACTTAGGTAAAATCAACCGTACATTTACTTATTTTTTATTATATAGATATTTAAGTGAGCTGAACACAAAATCAAAAAAGTTTACCAAATCAACACAAATGCCAGCCGATCTGGAGTTGTTAATTACTGAAACCCTTGCTATTATTGCTTTTCCGTTTTCTCATACAACTCAATCAGGTTCAGCTAAGACCGTCCGATCGCCAAAACAAGCTGAAACCCTTGCTGTGATTGATTTTTCCTTTTCTCGTATCGCTCAATCAGGTTCAATTAAGACCCTCCGATCGCCAAAACGATGTGAAAAATAGACACGGAGATTGCTGTCACGCGCGATCGCAATTAAGTACGTCGGCGCTCTAAAAGGCAACTATGTTAAGGATCGTAAAGTATCCAAATGGGAAGAAACCAGAACTCGTCAGTCTATTTACATACTGTTACATGGTTCTGTTTAATCTCGCCGACCTAACCAAAAAAACCTTAACTGCAACATCTGCTCGCCGTTGTTTACCCCAAAAAAGCAAGCCGATCGAGCAGTGGCTCGATCGGCTAAACTCTTCTGTGGAGGGCTCGCGCCCGCAGCCCTTTAAATGTGGAAATGATACAAAATGCTGCCGTCGTCTTTAATTTCACAGTTGGCATTAAAGACTTCAGCTTGTTGGTTCAAAAAACGCTGGGCGACATCCGGCGACAGCCGCGTCTCCATCGCAAACCGTACCAGAGTGATTTCGCCGCTGCCTTCCTTGATCAGTCGGTACAAAGCACTTTGGAGCCTTTCGCTCTCTTCTCGCTGAAAAGCTGCTTTGTTCCTCCAATCCGCCACTGAAGGAATCAAACCGCGACTTACCAAAATCGCTAACAGCAGGCCAACTCCCACAATCAGAGGCACAGTTGGATCGCTCGTGGGCGTCGCCACAATTTGTGGCGCTGTAGCGGCGGCCAAACTGCTCACCATTTCTTTTTCCGAGGCTTGCGTATCCGCCATCGCAAGCTGAGTTTTGTTGTAAACGTCTTGCTGAAGCTTCATTTGCTGCAACAGGCGAGCGCGCTCTCTTTCGTATTGGTCGAGTTTTTGCTGAGCTTGTTTCAGGTCTTGAGTGACTTGTGCCAAGCGTTGGTTGAGCGTCTGATTGACTGATTGCCAGCGATATCTGTTAATCAGCCGGCTTTTTTCAACCATGCCCTTCATCAACATATCCGCTGTTTTGATTGCTTGCTGCTGATCGAGCGAGCGATACCCAACAGCAATCTCTAGCGGTTGTTCCGGCTTAGAAATCTGGACGCTAGCATTTTGTCGAACTTGCTGTGGCGACAGTTTAACTGCATCTGCCACTGCTTTGACAACATTATCTGCCAGTAGAACATCCGGAGTCAGTTGCTCTCCCTGCTTGAGAATTGTCGTGCCCGTGCTCGAAAATTTGACTGGCGGATTGTTAGAAGTGAGAGTGCCTTGGGCCATGAATCCGGGTGGCGGAGCTAGGCGGTAGGCAAGGGCCCCTGAAATACCCATAATTACAGCGAAACTGCCTAAGGCAATCCATCTGTACTGATTTGCTGAAGATCTAAAACGTAAATTTCCCATTTTGATAGTCAAGTCATAACTTTCACTTTGCTTGCAGCTAGTCCCAAACCAAAGAGCGATAGTCTCTTTCTTTTGAGTGAAATTGACTGCTGAAAAATTCCTCAGATTGTAACGAAAAGCTCTCAAATCGGCTTTTCAGAGTTGCCAATATTCATGTTCGGAAAAAAGCATCGCAATGCTGTATTTTTTCGTAAATCTAACCTCAGCTTTTATCTTTAGGAATTCTCAGAAAATTACTGGGCGATCGGGATTTGGGAAGTTTGCTGCCACCAGCCGCTCATCGCGAGAGTCTGCTCTCACGAGCTTTGCCGTGTTTGTTGGCACTCAAAACGTTGACCTTTTCGCCTCTGGCAATCCTCCAGTTATTTTACTTCTTGCTGTGCATTTTGCGGAAGCGATCGGGCCAGATGCGTCGTTACTCGATCGCAAATAATAGCACGTCGCAATAAATTTTTGCTTTGGTTTAGGGGCGACGTTAGTTCTGTCGTGGCATTTGGCGAAAGTCTGAGACCTTGCTTGCACTAGATATTTTTTCCGGTCGGCATATTTCTACCCATCACAGTCACAGAAAGTCCAGTAATCGGGTCTACAGACTTGAGCAGCTAAACTCCCGCTTTGAATAACAAACTGCCAATTTTGTTCGATTTTCTCAAATAAGAGCCTGTCAAACAATGAAAAAAACCTTAAATATTCTTCCTAAAAAGTTACCAAGTCAGAATTATACCACGTACCAAGACTCTTTGCTACACATAAAAAAGTTGTGGAGCAGGCCGCGAGACCTACTCCACATCATCATCATCATCATCATCATGATGATTTGACAAAGGATACGATCGACCGTACCGACGAAAGTTCAGAAGCCGATCGGCAAAATAAGACCCTCGCGGGCCATAACAGCCTTGGGAAAAGCGATTTGCACGTCTTCGGCGATGCGATCGAGAAAATCGTCAGTATGAGCCGGATCGTGGTGAAAAATCACCACCCGTTTCACCCGGGCCTCCTTAGCCATTCTCACCGCTTCCTGCCAAGTCGAGTGTCCCCAACCCACCTTCGGAGACTTGGGGTTGTGATATTCCTCGTCGGTGTACATCGCATCGTAGATCAGCACGTCAGCGTCGAGGGCTAAATTGTACACATTTTCATCTATTCGATCGGGAAAATGTTCCGTATCCGAACAGTAAACAACTGAACGTCCCTGCCAAGTCACCCGATATCCCATAGCAGTATTCGGGTGATTCAGAGAACCAGTTCTAATCTCAATATCGTCCAGCATCATCGTCTGGTTGTGATCGATCTCGTGAAAAGTCAGATCTGCCGGCAAACCCATCAGCGGTACCGGCGAATTGGAGTGCAAAACCCGTTCGACGAAGTGCCGTTTCAGGCAATCTCCATCGGGGGGAATTGCCCCATAAATATCAAAGCTATTGCCGCGAATGAAAGCTGGGGCGAACATTGGGAACCCTTGAATGTGATCCCAGTGATAGTGAGTAAAAAACATATAAGCTTGCACGGGCATTTCTTGCAGCAACTGGTCTCCCAGCATCCGCAAGCCAGTTCCGCCGTCAAAAATCAAGCGTTTTCCACCGACTCGCATTTCCAAACAAGAAGTATTGCCACCGTAGCGAACAGTTTCCGATCCGGGTGTCGGAACACTGCCCCGCACGCCCCAGAACTGTACTACAAAATCATCTATACCTTTTATTGCTTCGGAGGGTTGAGGGCAATCAACGGGATTTGCCACTACAGAGGACAAGCTGATTTCCATTTTAAAATTCAGACTTTAAGGTTCCACATTGTCCGTGATGGCGCAGCAGATGGTCGCACAACACTAAAGCTACCATTGCTTCGACCATTGGCACAGCTCTTGGTAAAACGCAAGGGTCGTGCCTTCCTTTTGCCGCCAGCAGCGTTGCTTCCCCCTCTCGGGTGACTGTGCGCTGTTGCTGGCGAATTGTTGCAGTTGGCTTGAAAGCCGCGCGCAGAATGATATTTTCACCGTTAGCAATGCCACCCTGAATTCCACCGGAGCGATTCGTGACTGTACGAATTTCTCCTTGTTCATCAGTATAGTATTCATCATTATGTTCGCTGCCCAAAAGCAGAGTCCCCGCAAAGCCCGAACCAATTTCAAAGCCTTTGCTGGCGGGTAATGACATAATCGCTTTGGCCAAATCGGCTTCGAGTTTGTCGAATACCGGCATTCCCAGACCTTTGGGTACGTTGCGGGCGACGCATTCGACTACGCCGCCGATCGAATCTCCACTGTCGCGAACTTTTTCGATCAGTTCAATCATTTTAATGGCGCATTCGGCATCGGGACAGCGAACGATGTTGCTTTCTACTTGTTCTAAGGTAACAGTGTCCGGGTCGGCGACGCATTCTAAGTCTTTGATGCGTTTGACGTAGCCGACTATTTCTACGCCTGCTGCTTGTTGGAGAATTTTTTTGGCGATCGCCCCTGCTGCTACTCTACCAATTGTTTCTCTCGCCGACGATCGACCTCCGCCTTGCCAGTTGCGAATTCCGTACTTAGCATCGTAGGTAGCATCAGCATGGGAAGGACGGTAAGTTGTGGCCATTTCGCCATAATCTTGGGGACGAGTGTCTTGATTGCGGACTAAAATGGCGATCGGCGTTCCCAGAGTTTTGCCTTCAAACACACCCGACAGAATTTCGCAGGTATCTGCTTCTTTGCGGGGTGTGGTAATTTTGCTTTGTCCGGGGCGGCGGCGATCGAGTTCCGCTTGAATTTCCGATGGGTCGATCGACACCAGAGGCGGGCAACCGTCAATTACCACTCCCACACCCCCGCCGTGAGATTCCCCAAATGTCGATATCCGAAATAGATGCCCAAAGCTATTGCCCATAATGCTTTTCCCTGAAACTTAATAATTTTTACTTTAACTGGAAGATAGATTTCTCAAATATAGATTTAGCGTATTTTAAAGAATATAGCATTGAGCAGCAGGAGACGGTGATTCGCGCAACGCAGAAGTTCGATCGCAGCGGGGAGGGGGAAAATTGGGAAAGGGGGAGAGGGGGAGATGGGGAGAGAGGGGGGAGGGGGAGATGGGGAGAGAGGGAAAATCTTCCTTCTTCCCTCTTCCTTCTTCCTTCATTTCTAATCTTCGTGTTCTTCAAAAGGATCTCTCAATTCCTTAGCAGGAGGGCCGAAAGCCGTGTAGATCGAGAAACCGGTGATTGCCACCAGACACATACCGAGAGAAATGCCGAGAACTGCTGCTGGTTCCATATTGAGGAGCGATTATGAGTGATCCCCTCTATAATATTACAAAAAATAACAATTCGTCTAAAAGTCTAGTAATTTGAGGCGCGGTACGGTATGGCAGCCTCTGAGTGGGACAGGGAGAGGGGGAGAGTGTCCGAGTGGGGGATCTGAGAAATTGCGATCGCAATTAGCGGTGGAAATATGTCAAACTTTTCTGTAGAGATTCATTGCAGGTGACTTATGGCACAACGGACTTGGTTGGGAGACAGACTCAAACCCCTTAACTCAGAATACGGCAAGGTAGCCCCCGGTTGGGGAACCACCCTATTGATGAGCGTTTTCATTGGACTGTTTTTCGTGTTCTTGTTGATTATTTTGCAAATCTACAACTCTTCTCTGATTCTAGAGAATGTGGACGTTGATTGGTCGAGTCTCGGCCGCTAAACTTTGAGCAGCGAAATTTAAGACTAACAGTAAAAGCTGAGGGTAGAGGAGAAAGGGTAAAAGCTAAGTTTTCCCATTTCCCCTTGCCCTTTCCCGTTAGTGCGTCGGAATTAAATTCTAACTAATTAAACAAATTGCAGGAGAAACAAAATGAATATTTTTGGCATTGGTTTGCCGGAAATGGCAGTAATTTTCACGATCGCGCTGTTGGTATTCGGCCCGAAAAAGTTACCAGAAATTGGTCGTAGTTTCGGGAAAGCACTGCGGAGTTTTCAGGATGCTTCGCGGGATTTTGAGTCGGAGTTTACGCGGGAAACGAAGCAGTTAGAAGAAGCAGTCGCAATCAAAAAGCCGGAACCGGAAAAACTCGCGGCTGTTAAGGAAGATAGCACAGACATTTAAATGAACAACACTCAGAAGTCGGAAACTCCAGCAGAGTTGGTGATTCCCCAGCTAATTGTAGGTTTGGGGAATCCAGAACCAAAGTACGATCGCACGCGACACAATATCGGCTTTAATGCAGTAGATGCTTTGGCTCAAGCTTGGCAGATTTCGCTGTTGGAAAATCGCAAATTTCAAGGCATATTCGGCGAGGGAAATCGGCCGCGCGGACAGAAAATTCGGTTGCTGAAACCGCTGACGTACATGAATCTGTCGGGCCAATCGATTCGGGCGGCTGCGGATTGGTACAAAATACCTGCGCCTGCTGTGTTAGTAGTGTACGACGATATGGATTTGCCGATCGGGAAAATGAGAATGCGCCTAGCCGGTTCAGCGGGCGGGCACAACGGCATGAAATCCACAATTTCTCATTTGGGGACAGACAAATTTCCCCGATTGCGGATTGGCATCGGCAAACCTCAAAGCGATCCTGCTAAAAATGATAAAGATACGATTTCCTTCGTATTAGGAAAATTTTCCTCAGAGGAAAGTCAGTTAGTAGAGAAGATGCTGAAATTGGTTGTAGAGGCGATCGAGCTAAGTCTGCAACAAGGAATAGAAAAAAGCATGAGTCTCTACAACAATCGTACCATTATAGAAACAAACGCGGAAACAAAAAGGTGAGTTCGAGACGTTTGCCTGAAACTACAGCCCATGTCCGAGTTACGGGTCAATCTTGGCTAAAAGGCACGATTGAAGGTGAAGTAAGTGCCGGCAGTTTTGAGTGGCACTTTCAATGGCGTTTTCGGGAAGAAAAAACACTAATTCTGGAACCTTCTCAGGGTAGGGCATTGATTCAGGAACCGCTGCACCGTTTTCTAGAAAAATGGGATTATCAGCTTGAACCAGGTGGCGATTATTCGTTTACGGTTCGGGCTCAGTTTTAAAATTGATATTTATTTTGGAATAATTCTTGACACTTTATGCTAAATCTAGCATAATAGAATTGTAGGCACAAACAAAAACAACAGGAATCGATAGCCATGAGAAAAAACTTCTTGAGACAATATTGTAAATATGACAAAAATATCATTCAAAACTATTGTATGGATTGGAAGTTCTCTGAACGATCTTAGAGAATTTCCAGAAGATGTACATGACATCATGGGCTATGCTCTGTATCTAGCACAAACAGGAGATAAATACGAATCTGCTAAACCTCTCAAAGGATTTGGAAGTGCCAAAGTTTTGGAAATTACCGATGACCATGATGGGGATACTTATAGAGCCGTTTACACCGTAAAATTTGCAGATACAGTATATGTTTTGCACGCTTTTCAGAAAAAATCAAAAAAAGGAATTGCTACACCACAACAGGATATTACCTTAATCCAAGAAAGACTAAAACGAGCTCAAGAGCATTACGAAGAGTTCAAGAATAAGTAGCGGTGAAAATAAGTAGTAATAGCAGTTACTTATATTTCTAAATAAGCTGGAAATTAACCGCTACTGTTGTAGAGATAACCAAGACAATATAAAAAGGAGATAATCGTGAGTAAAGAGATCGATATTCAAGTTAGTAGTGGTAATATATTTGCGGATTTGGGTATGCCTAATGCTGATGAAATGCTGATGAAGGCTGAACTGGTGCGCCAGATCAATGAGATAATTACTCAAAGGAAACTGAATCAACTTCAAGCAGCAGAAGTATTAGGAATTGACCAGCCAAAAGTTTCAGCCTTGATGAGAGGGAAACTGACAGGTTTTTCTACAGAAAGGTTGTTTCGGTTTTTAAATGCTTTAGGGTGCGATGTACAAATTGTAGTGAAGCCAAAGCTAAAATCACCTGAGATTCCTGGAATTAGTGTTGTCACTATCTGATGTCGGAAAAGCAGGCGCAGTTGCTTCTCGGTAAGCGCCACAATAATACATCGTCAAAACTGCCTTGTAAGCCCAGTGATTTGGCGGCACATCGGTAAAAGGATTTGGCAGAGTTTCCGCGCGATTCTGTACGCAAGCATTCAGGATTTGTTCGCGGGTTGGCTGGACTTGAACTAAAGAATTACTGGGCTTTATTGGTGCAAGCTTTTGTGCTTTTGCGGGAGATGAACAACAGGCACTAACTAGCAGTACAAATGCGGCAACGATTCTGATTTTAAGCATCTCATTACTTTTTGTGCGACAATATATCCTAACTTCCACTGCATTCCCTGCAAACTATGCCGAGTCCTATTCTCCGCAATCGTTATCAAACGATCAAAGACTTGGGACAAGGCGGTTTTGGCGACACATACTTAGCCAAAGATTTAGACTTACCCGGACATCCCCACTGCGTTGTCAAACATCTTCAGCCGAAACACCCCAATCCTGCTATTTTACCAGCTAAACGCTTACTCGACAACGACAGCAACGGTTTTCGAGTTGTGTGTGTGACTCCGTGGACTTCTTAGCCCTTTTCCCCTTTACTCTTCTTTCTTTTTCCCTCTCGCACGTAGCGCTAAAAATATGTTTTTTCAGATTCACCGCCGAACAGATTATAATTAGAAATATTGATTTTTATCACGAATAGTCCCATAGGAGATTTATAAAATGAATAACCTATTAGCAGAAACTTTTGCCACTGTCTCTCAACTACCCGAAGCAGAACAAAATGCCATAGCATCCTTAATTTTAGACAAGATATCAGCACCAAGAGTCGCGCCTTTCCTCATTTCCCAATCAGACATCGAAACCCTAGAAAAATCATACATTTTCCGAGACAAGACAGAAGTTATTAAATTTATTAACAAATATCCGTTTTTACTTCCCGTTGTGCTAGAAGCACCGGTTCAGATTAGCCATTATTTTCCCGAACAAAAACTATTACTTCAAGTCATCAATGACCCCGAAATTCCTAACTATATTCATCTGGTTCTCTCAATCATCTTAACAGACCTCGCTCCCGATGAAGCAATGGATAAAGAAGATGAATTGCGTAAAAATTGGTCTCGGGGATTATCCCATGAAATTCGGGAGAACTTTTATACGATTTTGGAATATACTGATGAGTTTTGATTGGTTGCAATATCTAAATTTAGCAAAAGAACTTGCTGGTCAAGCAACTATTCCTGCTGAACAGGAGGCGCGATTGAGGGATGCTATCAGTCGTTCCTATTATGCTGCTTTTATCTTAGCGCGGAACTATTTGCGAGATAAACAAGGTCATTCCCTGCCAAAAACCAGCGATATTCACCGCTATGTTTGGCAAGAATTTGATATTAATCCTGACTCAAGATGTCAATTAATCGCCGATAATTTAGCAGTGCTGCGCCGATATCGAAATCAAGCAGACTATGACGATAATTTTCCCTTATTATCTGCGATTGCTACTATTGCGATCAAGCGTTCTCAAGAAATAATTTCTAACCTAAGTAGTCTCTAAATATCAATTTAATCTGATTTTTTTTTTGCTGGAGTCAGGATTGTTTCTTAATCAGCGGGTGGAGTCATGGATCAAAATATCGCCCTTACGCACTAACAACCGTAGCTTGACCTTTTACTACATTAGCTAAGATTGCCAAAATATTCGGCACCACAGGCTTCAAATCTGCCAGGCGGTTAGAGGATGCTTGCAAAACAACCACAGCAATGTTAAACTGTGGCAGATTTTGCTGAAATGACAAGTTGCGATCGACCGTAATAAAAACATCAAACTCTGCCTCTACTAGAGCCAGAAGTTGACCATTTTTAATTCCTGCCCATCCCATCTGTGGAACTGTTTTTACCTCATAGCCCACAAACTCTTTTGCCAATCTGCGATCGATACACTCATCCAATATCAGCTTCATTCTACGCCACCATCGCAATCAATTGTTTTCTAAGAACTTCCAACAGAGCAATTACTTGCTCCCTAGTTACAGTTGGAAATCCCTCTAAAAAATCATCAATTGATTCTCCAGCTTCTAAATAATCAAAAAGTGTTTGGACAGGAACTCTAGTGCCAATAAAAACAGGTGTTCCGCCCATGATTTCACCAGAAATGCTAATCATCTGAAAATTCTGAGACATAAGCCTAAGTAGTTGTAGGGTGTGTCGCCTGCGATAAATTCCTAACTCAATCCCAACAATCTGATAGATCCGCACCTGATGAATATATTACAAACCTTTGGACTGTTCGGACATCTGCCGCATTCCCACAGCCAACACGCTCAAAAACAATAGCCCGATCGCACCAGCCAGCGGATTACCGTTAACTCCCGTCACCCAGTCGGGTACAGAGCCAGAATATCTGATTAATTTCCCGACATTAATCGTATAATATCCCCAGACGATACCTGCATGAAAGCCGATCGACAAACCCAATCTATCTTTGCTAGCCTCTCCTTTTAGGACTAATTTCAAATAATAATTCAGCCCGGTATAAGCAGACATCAAACTCCAGAAAGAAATTCATGTGTCCTAGAATTAATGGAGCATTCCTGTCTTTTGTCCAAGCAAAAGCTAAATCCACTGGAGGAAAGCGCTCAATGTTCGCCCTCAATACCAAAGCCCGCGCCTCAAACCTAGCCAAATTGCCTCCTAATGGAACAGAAAGTGTTTGACGTTCCCAAATTGCTCCTAATCTTAATCCCATTTCGTAGGGCAATACGTTAACACTAGAACCTGTATCTAGCAAGCCTGATGCACTTAAAGAGCAATTCTGATAAGTTAAAGTTAGTGGCAAGTAAGGCAATGTACTTAATGCACCCAGTTGCGGATCGATTTCGGTAAACGCAAATCTGACTTTATCAACCATGTTTTACTGCTTTTTCTTCTGATAATGCCTTTGCTAATACAGCAGCGGCTTCAAAAGAGTTGTAGGAATTAGTGCTAGATACTTTGCCTTGCTCTTCTAGCGGAACTATACCTGATTCTTGGAGTAATTCTGATACGATAAAATGCAGTAGTAAAAGTTTGTCAGTGTGAGGCAAATCTTTGACGAGTGGTAGAAGTTCAGCAAGCTGCATAAAAATTTCCCCAGGTTGGTTGTAGAGTATGGTCTGATATATTATGCCATTTTCAAGAATTGATTAATCCGATCGCCCTTTGGACTGTTCCGACATCTGTCGCATTCCCACAGCCAACACGCTCAAAAACAATAGCCCGATCGCACCAGCCAACGGATTGCCGTTAATTCCAGTCACCCAATCCGGGACAGAGCCAGAATATCGCACTAACTCTCCGACGTTAATTATATAGTATCCCCAGACTAAACCTGCATGAAGCCCGATCGACAAACCCAATCGATTTTGACGGCTTCGCTTTGCCAAAACCAGGATCAAACCCAGCAACAACAGCCCCGGAAACTGAGGCCAAGTCCGCAGCATTCCCTCCACGGATTTGATAAAATGAGATAGGGCAAACACCAGACTGTTCGCCCGCACAGACATCGGATAACTGTAATCCCGCTGCAACTCGTCGAACAACCAACCCCGGAATACCAACTCCTCTGCAAAACCCACTCCCAGGGCGCTTAATAGCCCTTCTGCGATGATTCTCGGCAAATTATGAGAATTTTGCCATGCGACAAAACCCAGCAGCCCTTGCACCAAAAATAGGGTGAAAGTAATCGAAATGCCGATCGCCAATCCGGTCAAAAGCTCAAAACCGTTTTGTCGCGTATTCACTAAACCGTAACTTTTGAGCAATTGCGTTTGTCCGTAAACCTGTTTTCCCCAGCGCGGAAGTAGCAACAAAAACTCGGTAAACAGCAATCCCATTGTCAGAATAGTTGCGAGATTGCTATCTTTAACTAAGAGATAAATTGGTGCGGCTAGCGGTAGCCAGATTGCTGCTAAGATTAAGAGGAAAATTATTACACGTAATGGAAATGGATAACTGGCTATTATTTGGAGGCGGTTAATCATTGTTGTAAATTAAACAAGTTTTACATGATATCTGTAGGGACACAGCATTGCTGTGTCCTTACCAGGATGAGGACACAGCATTGCTGTGTCCATACCCGGATTATAAACACGCCATTGCCCTACCCCTAATGTACAAAGCCCACAGAAAAAGCTAGAATAGCATCATATCGGTAGAAACTTTAAGTAAAGCAAAGCTATAACATCAGGTAACAATGACTGAAGTATCGGATTTTTCAAATGTCGATCGCGAATTAGACGACACAATATTAAGCTTCGCAGACATTCAAGCAGAACTAAACCTGCGCCGCGCCAAAGATGCTCTGCGAGATATAGTAGAAAATCTCGATTTGACAGCACAAGAGCGAACTGGACTGGAGCCGGAAATTGGCGGCTTGGAAACCATGCTCGACAAGCTAGAGCGCGCTTGCGTGCAAATCGCTGTGTTTGGGATGGTAGGAAGGGGAAAATCTTCGGTTTTGAACGCGCTTTTGGGTCAAAATGTGTTTGAAACGGGCCCGACTCACGGGGTGACTCGCACCACAACTATTGGCCAGTGGGATGTCGGAGATGGTGTTGATGATGATTTACCCGATAGACTTTCGCCGGTTATTTACCGTTTGTCGCAAGTAGAATTAATCGATACTCCGGGAATTGATGAAGTTGACGGCGAAACTCGCGAACTTTTAGCCCGTCGCGTCGCGCAACAAGCCGATTTGATTTTGTTTGTGGTGGCTGGCGATATTACAAAAGTAGAATACGCAGCACTTTCGCAGTTGCGGGAAGCCGGAAAACCGATGTTATTAGTGTTTAATAAAATTGACCAGTATCCCGATGCAGACAGGCTGGCAATTTATCATAAAATCCGGGACGATCGCGTGAGAGAATTGCTATCTCCCGATGAAATTGTGATGTCGGCGGCTTCACCTTTGACAGCGCAGGCGGTGCGCCGTCCCGACGGAAGTATGGGAGTAAAAATGACGCGCAGTTTACCACAAGTACAAGATTTAAAATTAAAAATTTTGGAGATTTTAGACAGAGAAGGTAAATCTTTGGTGGCGCTGAATACGATGCTCTGTGCGGGGGATATTAACGAGCAGTTGGTGCAGCGAAAAATGGAGATTCGCGATGATGCTGCTAACCGGATTATCTGGAATGGGGTAATGACTAAAGCTGTGGCGATCGCCCTGAATCCAATTACAATAGTTGATATTCTCAGCGGGGCGGTAATTGATGTGGTGATGATATTAACTCTATCTAAAGTTTACGGCATTCCGATGACCGAAGCGGGGGCGGTGGAATTGCTGCAAAAGATTGCGATTAGTATGGGGGGAATTACTGCGGGGGAATTGTTAGCGAATTTTGGCTTAAGTTCTTTGAAAGGATTGCTGGGTTTGGCGACGCCGGCGACGGGTGGTTTGGCTTTGGGGCCTTATGTTTCTGTGGCTGTGACTCAAGCTGCAATTGCTGGGGTTTCTTGCTACGGAATTGGTCAAGTTACTAAGGCTTATTTGGCTAATGGTGCTTCTTGGGGTGATGATGGGCCGAAGGCTGTGGTGAGCAAAATTTTGGCTTCTTTGGATGAGGATTCTATTTTAAATCGGATTAAGGATGAGTTGCGGGCTAAGTTGAATTTGGGAAGTGTGGAAAAACAGCAATCTTAGTAGTCAGTAGTCATTAGTCAGTAGTCAGTAGTCATTAGTCATTAGTAAAAAGAAGTAATTATGAAATAACAAACACCAATTCCCAATGCCCGATGCCCGATGCCCGATGCCCGATGCCCAATTCCCAATATTATGTTATTAACTATCTCCACAACTCGCGTCCCTGCTACGGATTTAGGCTATTTGCTGCACAAACATCCCGATCGCCTTCAATGCTTCCCGATGACTTTCGGACAAGCCAGCGTGTTTTATCCTGAAGCAAATGCAGACAAGTGCACGGCGGCTTTGCTGTTAGATGTCGATCCGGTTGGTTTGGTGCGCGGTAAGTCCAAATCGGGCGATCGCCCTTTGGAACAATACGTCAACGATCGCCCCTACGTAGCCTCATCCTTTCTCAGTGTCGCCCTCGCCCAGGTCTTCCGTACCGCCCTATCCGGGCGCTGCAAAGACCGTCCAGAACTCGCAGAAACTGCCATTCCGCTGACAGTTAAGCTGTCGGTTTTGCCCTGTCGCGGGGGCGAGAAGTTCCTGCGCCAAATGTTTGAGCCGCTGGGCTATCAAGTCGCAGCAAAACCGCTGATTCTTGACGAACAATTTCCCGAGTGGGGCGCGAGTCCTTACTTTGCTGTGGAACTGCAAAATACACTGCGGTTAGCGGATTTGTTGAGCCATCTTTATGTACTAATTCCTGTCTTAGATGACGATAAACATTATTGGGTGGGCGATGATGAAATCGAGAAGTTATTGCGTCACGGCGAAGGTTGGTTGAACTCGCATCCCGCCCGCGAACAAATTGCCGATCGCTATTTGAAACGCCAGCGCCGTTTGACTCGCCTTGCTGTGGCACAATTAGCAGAAGAAGATAATCTTGACTGCGATGCAAGCGAAGTTTCTCGTGCTTTAGAAGAGGAAGTTTTAGAACAGCGAATTAGCCTCAACGAACAGCGTTTAGAAGCTGTGATGACTGTTTTAAAAGCCCGCGGTGCTCAGCGAGTGGTAGATTTGGGCTGCGGTGAGGGAAAACTGCTGCGATTGCTTTTAGCCGAAAGTGCGATCGCCCAAATTACCGGAGTCGATGTGTCCTTTCGGGCGTTGGAAATCGCCAAGGAACGATTGCAGGTCGATCGCTTTTCTCCGGCACAGCAATCTCGCTTACAATTGATCCAAAGTTCCCTGATTTATCGGGACAGCCGCTTGACGGATTTTGACGCAGCAGCGGTGATTGAGGTGATCGAACATCTCGATTTAGAACGGTTGGCTGCTTTTGAACGGGTTTTGTTTGAGTTTGTGCGGCCGAAATTTGCGATCGTCACAACTCCCAACGTTGAGTACAATGTTCGGTTTGAAAACTTGCCGGCGGGTAAATTTCGCCACCGCGATCACCGCTTTGAGTGGACGCGCGCAGAGTTTCAGACTTGGGCGAATGGGGTGGCTGAACGGTTTGGTTTTAGGGTGGAGTTTCGATCCGTTGGATCGGAGGATTTAGCACTTGGTTCGCCTACACAAATGGCAATATTTGCTTTGATAGAATAACTGCTACAGTTTTTTGTGCTTACAATGTAGTTAAACTTGGAAAAAGGCAGGCTTCAGCTATGAGCAAATCTATCCAAACCCAGATAATTAAAGTCGATCGGTCTCAAGGAATTCGCATTCCTAAATCTTTATTAGAGCAAATTGGTATTAGTGAAGCAGTAGAAATCGAAGTTCAGGGCGATCGAATCGTCATTCGTGCAGCTATAAAACCGCGTGCTGGTTGGGAAGAAGCGTTCGCAAAAATGGCCGAACAACATGATGATGTCCTGCTTGATGATGTCATAACTACTGAGTGGGAGGAGAATGAGTGGCAATGGTAGTCAAACGTTTTGATGTTTTTTTAGTTAATCTCGACCCCACTGTTGGCAGTGAAATTAAGAAAACAAGACCTTGTTTAGTGATTTCACCCGATGATATGAACAAGCGCATTTCCACTGTCATCATTGCTCCAATGACAACGAAGGGGCAAGCATATCCCAGCCGGATAGCTTGTAATTTTCAAGGCAAAGATGGACAAATTATCCTGGATCAAATTCGGACTGTTGACAAAAATCGATTAGTTCAATATCTCGGTAAAATCAGCGCTGACGAACAAAAAGCTGTTTTAGATATTCTGGCGCAGATGTTTGCTGAATAATATTATTAAACCATGAAAATTACAATTCCCGAACTATCTTTAGTCCTGCTCATCGGTGCATCGGGTTCCGGCAAATCTACCTTTGCGCGCCAGCATTTCCAACCGACAGAAATCATTTCATCCGATTACTGCCGCGGCCTGGTTTCCGACGACGAAAACAATCAAGCGGCTACCGCTGATGCTTTTGAAGTGCTGCATTTAATCGCTGCTAAACGTCTGGCTGCGGGTAAATTAACTGTGATTGATGCTACGAATGTGCAGCCAGAAAGTCGCAAACCGCTGTTAGAATTAGCCCGAAAATATCATTGCTTTTTAGTAGCAATTGTGCTGGATTTACCCGAAAAATTGTGTGCCGATCGCAATCAACAGCGTCCAAACCGCAATTTTGGCAGTCATGTCATTCGCCGCCACGTTCAAAATTTAAGACGATCGCTCCGAAATCTCGATCGCGAAGGCTTCCGCTACGTTCACATCCTCCGTTCCCCAGAAGACATCGCAGCAGCCCAAATCGAGAGACAACCGCTGTGGAACAACCGCAAACAGGACACAGGCCCCTTTGACATCATCGGTGACGTTCACGGATGCTGTGGCGAATTGTCACAATTGCTGCAACAGTTGGGCTATCAAATTGTCGAACCATCCAGCGCATCTGGCTTTTGGGATTATCCCACCTACGCCCATCCAGAAGGTCGTAAAGCCGTGTTTTTGGGAGATTTGGTCGATCGAGGCCCGCGCATTCTCGATACCCTCAAACTCGTCCGCAACATGGTAGCAGCATCAACCGCTTTGTGCGTCCCCGGAAATCACGACATCAAATTATTGCGAAAACTCAGCGGCAAAAATGTCAAAATCAACCACGGACTCGAACAAACCTTAGCAGAAATTGCAGATTTACCCGAGGAATCGCGCGAATCAGCAGTTAGTCAAATCACCCAATTTCTAGATAGTTTAATCGGGCATTACGTCCTCGACGGCGGCAAATTAGTCGTCGCCCACGCCGGAATGAAAGCAGAACTTCAGGGACGCGCATCCGCCCGCGTTCGAGATTTCGCATTGTACGGAGAAACCACAGGCGAAATCGATGAATTCGGCTTACCAGTCCGCTACAATTGGGCCGCAGAATATCGAGGTCAAGCTGCTGTTGTTTACGGACATACCCCGATTCCCGAAACAGAATGGTTGAACAATACTGTTGATATTGACACAGGCTGCGTTTTCGGCGGCAAGCTAACAGCTTTGCGGTATCCTGAAAGAGAATTTGTCAGCGTTCCTGCTGCGATGATTTACTGCGAACCAGCCAAACCGATCGCATTTCCATCCATTGCAACTCCAGATAACAGTTTTCCCGCCACAAATCTCACCGCCCAACAGCAGTTTGATGACGTGCTGGATATTGCCGACGTGCTCGGAAAACGCATGATTTCAACCAGGCTGCAACGTAACATAACAATTCGCGCAGAAAATGCGATCGCAGCCCTAGAAGTAATGAGCAGATTTGCCGCCAATCCCAAATGGCTGATTTACTTACCGCCCACCATGTCTCCCGCTGCTACCTCCCAAGAACCCGGACTTTTAGAACATCCAGCCGAAGCCTTTAACTACTACCAACAGCAGGGCGTATCAACAGTTGTCTGCGAAGAAAAGCACATGGGTTCCCGTGCAGTTGTCATTGTTTGCCGCGATGAATCGGCGGCCAAACGGCGCTTTGGGATTCTCAACAACAGCATTGGCATTTGTTACACCCGTACAGGTCGCCATTTCTTCGATAATTCTACCTTAGAAACCGAGTTTTTAACGCGGGTAAATCGCGCTCTTTCTGCCAGCAATTTTTGGGATAAATTTAAAACCGATTGGGTGTGTTTGGACTGCGAATTAATGCCTTGGTCTGCCAAAGCTCAAGGTTTATTGCAAGAACAATATGCTGCCGTGGGAACCGCATCCCGTCACGGGTTTGCAGAGGCGATTCAGCAGCTAGAACAGGCGAAACAGCGGGGAGTTGAGGTTGATTCTGTGTTGGCTAGCTACCGGGAACGAGCCGATTTAGCCGATCGCTATGTCAATGCCTACCAGCGCTACTGCTGGCCCGTGAAATCCATCTCCGACCTCAAGTTAGCGCCTTTCCACATCTTGGCAACCGAGGGAAATGTTCACACCGATCAGAATCACTGCTGGCACATGGAACAGATAGCAGAAATCTGTAATTTTGACCTAGAATTGCTGTTAGCTACTCAATACAAAGTAGTTAGAATTGCCGATCTTGACAGTCAATTTGCAGGGATTCAATGGTGGGAAAAAATGACTGAGGCTGGGGGCGAAGGGATGGTGGTTAAACCGATGGAATTTATTGTGAACAATAGCAAAGGACTCGTACAGCCTGCGATCAAATGTCGCGGTAAAGAGTATTTGCGAATTATTTACGGCTTGGAATATTCTTTGCCGGAGCATTTAGACAAATTGCGATCGCGCGGGCTTTCCGGGAAGCGTTCTTTAGCTTTGCGAGAGTTTGCTCTCGGTGTAGAATCGTTGGAGAGATTTGTGGCTGGTGCTCCGTTGAGGCAAGTTCATGAGTGCGTTTTCGGAGTTTTAGCGATGGAGAGCGAACCTGTCGATCCGAGGCTGTAATCTGAAGGTTGGATGCGCTTAGGAATGAGAATGAAATAACTTATAATCTTTATTGTTCTTGTGGGATGGGCGTCCCGCCCGTCCAGAAAAGACGGGCGGGACGCCCATCCCACTTTTAAGAGTGTAAATTATTTAATTTGCGATCCTTATTGCTCATTCATTTCTCCCTACTAATCGCTCAACTTCCGATGTCGATAAATTCATCATTTGTGCAACTTGCTCTAAATTCATTTCCGATTTTAACAGTTGAGAAACGAGCGATCGCAAAGCTGATTCTGCCGCCAGTCGTGCTTGTTGTTCGGCCAGCCGTGCTTGTTGTTCGGCCAGCCGTGCAGAATGTTCTGCCCGCCGTTCTTGTTCTGATTGCTGATAAGTCTTCAGAAACTCTCCCGTTTGAGGATTTCTAAACCTTAATTCTCCAGAAACTAAGTGCAATTCCAGTCCCAATACTTCGCTGTACAGCCACAGCGTATCGAAGGCGATATTATTGACAGGAATCGGATCGTACTGGTTGTTTACTAAACGCACTCCTTGCAATATCGGATTCAAATAATCCCCAGACGGATCGTACTGGAAGTATTCCCTGACTCCCAAACTTCGATATATTTCTGGTTTGGTTTCTTGGTCTACATCTTGAGTTGTTTCTGAGGTTATTTCTAAGACAAACTGCGGTGCTATCCCTGCTTCTTTCCAGATTTTATAGTTATCTCTCTGGCGTTTTCTGACTCCAAATACTACATAAATGTCGGGAGCAACTACTGCTGATTTGTTTCCTTCTTCGTAATACACGAAAGAATTTGCTGACACATAGACATCCGATCGCCCTTGAAAGTGCTGCTTCAGAGCTTCCACGCCGTAAGTCATGTAATCGCGCGTGATGTCACTTTCCGCCATCGGTTCTCCGTCGCTGCTGGGATATTCTATTTCTTCTTCGATTTGTTGAGTTAAAACTGTCACGGTTTAAGTCTCCTCAATTCTCGCTGATCTTATTTTAGCAGGTTCGATAAATTTAAGCATAAAAAAACGGCGTTTGTTAAGGACAAACGCCATTTTTTACCGATCAATTAGACTTACGAACGTGGCGTCTTATCTTGTTTAAATGACGCTAGCCATCCGCGAAGTTCGTCGGCCGCAATCTCGCGCCCGCCCAAACCAAAAGCTAGAGCAATCCCAACGGCGATCGCCCCGAGCAACAGCCCGAAAGCCAAATTCACAATATCGCTGCCAATGCCCATCTGTTGCAGCGCCAAGGCTCCAACAAAAGCAATCACCGCGATTCGAGCCGTTTGGCCCAACAGCCGCGCTTGGCGAGTTCCAGAGCTAGCAATCAAACTAAACGCCAGATTCGCCAAATACAAGCCGATCGCAAATACCACCAAACCAGACAGCACCCTACCAGCAACCAGCACAATACCGCTAACAATCGCAGTCAGCGCTGGAATCTTCAGCACGTCGGTAGCCGCCACCACAGCAAACAGCATGATGCCTACCTGCACCACAATGCCGACAAATTGCGAAGGCGTGCGTGCCGCAACATCCGGTTCCTGAAGTACAGTTGCGTCGGGATCCGTCGAACTCGACGGCGGTAGTCGCAGCGGCTGTTTCGGCTGCATTCCCAACCAAGAAAAGACATTGTTAAAGCCAATTCCCGTCAAGATATTCGTCACCAAATCGCCGATCCAGCGCCCCAAAAAGTAAGCAACCGCGAGAATTATCGCTGCTGTAAAAATGTTAGGAAGCGCGCCCAGAATCGTATTGAGCATCGCGATCGCCGGCAAGGAAATCGCTTGGATGTCCAAAGCATTCAAAGCTGCGATCGCCGTAGGAATCAAAATCAACACATAGACAATTGTGCCGATAATCCACGACAGCGATTGTCCGCCCGAACTCCGGGAAATGCCAAACCGAGCGCCCAAACTGTCCGCGCCAGCAGCAGCCAGCAGATTCGTAACAATCCGCTGCACAACTTGAGCCAGCAGCCAGCCCACAAACCCAATCAGCACAGCTTCCAGAATCTTCGGAATTGCCGCCAAAATTTGGTTCAGCAAATTATTCACTGGCAGCAGAGCCTGCTGTAAATCCAGCGATTCGAGAACCAACGGCAAAAACAGCAGAAAAATGAACCAGTACAGCGCATTTGCCAGAGTATCGCTCAGCAGCAAAGGAGTCTCGGTGGGTGCAGTACCCACCTGCTGGTTCAAGCGCTCGTCTACGCCAAAAGTCCGCATCGCCCGCGACAAGGCTAATTTGGCAACTGTCGCCACCACCCAAGCAATCCCCAAGAAAATTAGGGCTTTAGCCAACTTCGGCAAAGCACCAGCAATTTGGTTGAGAAAAGTATTCAGCGGTTGCGAGACAGCCGTGAGATTCAGCCTGTTGAAAAAGGCAACTAGGAAAAAGATAAAAATGATCCAGAATACCGCACCGGAAATCCATTTTTCCACTTGCGGCGATCCTTCTCCTTCCGGGCGCCCGGTAATCCAAGCAGCCAGTCGGTTGTCGATCGTCGTTTTCTTGAGCAATCCGCCGACTAAAGATGAGACGAGGGCTGATACGATCAAGCCAATTAGCAGGATGCCGATCGCCCAGACGAGATTTTCAATGTCTTTGCCCGCAAATAGATTGTTTAATCCCCGCTCCGCTTCTGAGAGCGGATTCGGGGCTACCTGGGCCTGTGCCAAGATTCGATCGGACACAACCGCCATTGGGCCCGATATCGGTTGAGTTATTTCTTGCCAAGTTTCATTCATTGTTTTTTCAGGTTAAGGTCAGATTTGACAAGGAAAATAAGAAACTGTAAGAATACGCTTCTAGCTTGCAGGTTCTCATGTCAATTCGTCAAGTTTTCGAGCAATCCATTGAAATTCGCGCTGCTGCTACGTTGGTGGAGCGCTGTATAGTCGATCGCACTTTAATGCACAAATGGCTCAATCCGCTGCTGCGTTGCGATCCAGAGGGCGAATGGGATACTGCTGTAGGAAGTCGCAGTTTATTTATCATAAAAATTCCCGTTTTGCAACCCACTTTAGAGAGTGTTGTGTTGGAGCGACAACCCGGTTTAATTGTATGGGGGTTCGACGGATATTTCAAAGGATGCGATCGCTGGGAATGCCAGCCCCAAATCCAAGGGACTCTCTTGATTAACCGCTTTGAATTTCAAATTCCCAATCCTTTAATTAGATTTGGATTCAATCGCTTTGCAGCCCCTTGGACGCAAAAAGATATGAAAAGCCAACTGCGCCGGCTCAAACGGGTAGCCGAGCAATTATCTCAAGAAATTGGCAAGGTGTAATGGGGAATTGGTAATTGGGTAATGGGTCATCGGTAATGGCTGAAAAGTAAGAGATAATAGGAAAAGAAAGCACCAATTCCCTATGCCCTATGCCCTATGCCCTATGCCCTATGCCCCATTCCCCATTCCCCATTCCCCATTCCCAATCCAGAGCAAAATGATTTACTTCCCAGCCCCCGATGATGAGTTGGGCTGACAAATCATTTGTCTTGCTTGACCAGCCGTACTTTGCAAACCCGGGGAATTCTGATACATAGCTTGCAAATCTTGGATATCTTTAATCACTCGCTGGTAGATAGCCATAGCTTGATTGCCATCAACTTCTAAAGCCGGAGGAGTGTAATTTTGCATCACTTCCATCAGGGATAGTTTGCCATCTTTGGAAGCTGCAACCAAAGCATCGCGCAGTGCCGGCGCGCTTTGTGCCTTTGTAGCCGGGGTATAAGCAACCTCACCCAATTGCTTGAAAACAATTTCCCCAAAATAAGTATTTGCCAGCCGCGAAACCATTTGGGGATCTAAAGCCACTTCTCGCGTTAATATTTCGCGCACCGATTCGGGAGTTTGTTTCGCAAGACTCAAAACACTTTGCAGTTGAGATGATGGTTTGCCGGTTTGTGCAAAGCTTTGCAAATCGCTCATTGGTAAAGTTACGTCAACAGCACCGTATTTTACGGTAACTTTGTCTAATGCAAAGGCTTTGCTACTGCTCAGCAATACTGTACTTGTTCCCACCAAAAGCGCCAAACCTAATGATAAAGACTTTGAGATTCTTTTGGCTAAATGGGCTGACTGCGGTTGCATTCCGTTAAGATAACCTTGTTGAAACTTAAAGTTCATGAGTTTATGCCTCTTTACGTCAAAATACTTTTTCGTTCGATCGAATGCCCAGGTATCAGTCGGGAAAGTGGATTCAGAAGTTCCGTAAATGACCTAGGTATTATACAGTCATGTCAAGCCAATTGAACCTATCAAAAGATAGGTGTTAATTCATAATTTATATGTTATACTCCGATTTTTGACAATTTTATATACCTTTGCAAAACTTATAAAAGCGAGATTTGGCGATCGCCCTGTAACTATATAGATTGTCGGTTTCACCTGTGATGTTGTGCGAGCCAATAGCTGCAACCTTGACTAGCGATCGCAAATTTAAGTTTAGTTTTGGTCGAGCCTTTCGAGCAATAGGCGAATTCTAGCAGCATCCTCAGCATTCGGAGCATTGGTAATGTATAGTTCCAAATCGTGCCGCGCCTCGGCCAAGCGCCCCAGTTGATAATAGAGAATTCCGCGATCGCGCCTTTCCAAGAGTGCATCAGGAAACAGCAGCAAAAGCCGATCGATCGCCGCCAGAAACCTCATAGCATCACCCTGTTGGAAGTAAATCGCCTTCAGATTTCCCAGCATTCGCCCCAATAACTGCCGCGGACTTACCGGCGCGAGAAAAGCCGGCTGCAACTCCATAGGTTGACCGTAAATTTGAGAAAGCCTCCCTTGACAATCTTCAGGAAATAGTATCTCGCCACCATTAAACGCATCCACAAAAATCCCAGCATCCTCAAAATCCGGCCTAATCAAAAAATGTCCCGGCATCCCAATCCCCACCATCGGAAAATCAATCCGCTTAGCAACCTCCAAATAAACCAAAGATAAAGAGATGGGAATACCAGTGCGGCGATCGATCACTTGATTCAAAAAGCTATTGCGGGGGTCGTAATAATCAGCATTATTGCCGGAGAATTCCAAATCGTCATACAAATAGCGGTTAATAGTTTGAATGATCCGCAGCGGATAATTCTGTGGCGGGAGGCGCAAACGCACTCGATCGGCGATCGTGTCAAGTGCGTTGATATAATCCAGAGGCTCAAAATTCGGGTATTCTTCCAAAGCCATGTACAGCGCAGCTTTCGCCAGGTCGATCGCAGCGTCTGGCTGATTAATTTCTTGATAAAAGAGTTGTCGGGCGATCGTCAAATCCATATTTATAATTGATTAATTTTTTAATAAACATCGTGCGAGATTGCCTCTGGCGTATTTAAATTGTATATCCTGATTGAGAGGTAGAGAGTCCGATGGGGATCGGGGGATAGAATTCTCCATCGTCATCGAAATATACAATTTAAATGCTGCAACAGCTTAGACATCCTGTAAATAACCTATGAATGGCAGAGTGCGAGTTCGATCTGGAGCATCTCAGTTTTACATTATTATTATTATAGTGCTGTCCCCGCTCGCATATTGTACAATACGTGAGCGGGGACAGCACTCAAAGAAAAAATGCTTTTTACAAAACCCAGATGCACCCAAATGCGAGTTCGAGCGAAGATGGCAGAGACTCCTATTTTACCTGGAAATTCAGCTTCGGGAATACACCCGGACTCATCTAGATAGAGACAATACTTTAATTTAGATTTAAAATTGATAAAATGGTAATCTACTGCACAAATATAGATAATCGAAATTGCAACCGTGAATGTAGAACAAATCGATCGCCTGCTAGCTCAGTGGAAACAGAATCTCGATCGCATCAGTCAAAATCTGATTGATTTGCATGGATTGCCAACCTATCAACAACTCACTGCAATGCCATCTGACGTTGAGTTAACTGGCAAAACAAAAGCAAAGGTTGTTCCCGCACTCAGTGCGATGAATGACCTCTTTCAGAATTTTGATTTGTTAGTTAAAACGATCGATCGGGCTGTGATGCTCCGCAAGCAAGTTCCTAAGTTTTTGATTTCCAGTGCAGAATCTCAACTGCGTGAAATTGAATATCTTTTAACGGGTAATTCCATCCAACTTGGCGAACAACAAATTCCTCTAGCACAGCGAGACTTACTAAGTGCAGCCCAAACCCAAAATGCAATTGCACCTGCGAAATTACTGGAGGTGATGACTGCTGCTTTTCAAGTCGCGAAAGATGTGGTTGTCGCAGTGGAGACGGCACGATCGCATTTAGCAGCACAACTGACGCGAGCCCAAACTGAAATGCGATCGCTCCAAACTTTAGCTGACTCTCTCGGTATTCGGAGGAGTAATGAACTAGCAGTTGCTCAGCAAAATTTGCTCGATTTTGGCGATCGCATTATCTGCGATCCGTTAGGTGTCAGCGATGAGTTCGAGCGAGAAATTGAACCAATTATCATTCGATCGAGACAGTATTTAGAGGAAATAGCTCGGCAAAAAGCATCGGTTAAACAAGAATTATCTCAAGCGCATCAACTTCTGCAAAACTTAATTCATTTAAATCAGCAACATCAAACTATTTTTGCAGAGTATCAGGAAAAAATAACAGAAGCTGCAACGCGATCGCAGCCTTTAGCGGACGAACAAATTGAAGCTTTAAATCAGTGGCTCGCTCGACTAGAAATTAAGTTCAAAGAAGGCATATTTCAACCAGTTAAGATTGGTTTACAGAATTGGCGAGTCAGAACGCAAGAGTATTTATCCGCTCAACAACAAGCCTATACAGACAATCAAACTGCGCTAGAAATGCGTCAAGAATTGCGAGGACGACTCCAAGCACTGCAAGCTAAAGCATTAGCCAAAGGGATGGCAGAAAACGAACAATTGAGTCAAATTGCCCAACAAGCCAAGCAATTGTTATATACTCGACCTACTCCGTTAGGGCAAGCAATCCAGCTTGTCAGTGAGTATGAAAAGTTATTGAATCGTTCTTTTAAGTCGATATAAATGACATCTTGCAGCATTATCAATAATCCTGTAGGGGCTGGTTCGCCAACAGCCTAAAAGGTAGCAGACAGGTTAAATAAACCAGCCCCCACCCCACTGACATCTTGCAGCATTATCAATAATCCTGTAGGGGCTGGTTCGCCAACAGCCTAAAAGGTAGCAGACAGGTTAAATAAACCAGCCCCCACCCCACGAAAAAGCCCCAATTGACTTCTTTGGAAGATCACGAATATTCCTTCAAACGCAAATTGAGTCCAAAAAAGGTTAAAATAGCGATCGCACTAATTAACGCAAGACTCCACATCTCAAATTGGTAGGTATTTTTAAACGATCGATCGAGCAGAGACAACTGCAAAATATCATCACTTGATTGCTTAGATTTATCGGGCACATAACCTACACTTTTAAATCCCCGATCGAGATTCTCTGTAAACGCGGTTAAATTAATGTCTGTTACATCATTGTGTTTTTTAAGGAATTGAGTGAACGCCCAATTAGATTGCCCTTGTTTATTTCCCGTACATAGTGCGATCGCTTCAGCTCTTTTGTCGCTATTTACCAGCGAGCGAATTTGTTTGTCAATGTTAACATAAACCCCAAATGCCGATAACATTTCCACCGCCGCGTCTCGCTCTCCACCAAAAGTAATATTGGCAAATTCTTGGGCGAATAATCCAGTAAAACCCGCGACACCCTGGACGTTGGATGGCTTGAATTCCTTAGCGACAGACTCAAAATCCAGCAGATTGGCGGGGATGACGGCAATTTTCGCCATTTTCTCAACAAATTTGCGTTCGTGTTGAGCCGCAAATTCTCGATCGAGCAAATAGCGGCTTTCATCGGCATTAGCACTGTAGGCAAGAGCGCGAGCCTGTCGCAACGGCAAAAGCGAGTTAAAGGCATCCTCCTTAGCGACTTTCAGATGATAGGAAGCCGCATTTAGTGCATTGGTGATATAAAAGAATAAGACGATCGCACATAGGGTAGCTCCCAACAAATAGGGATTGAGATTGCGGCGCATTCGGTGGTAGAGAAACAGTTGTAATAGTCCCAACATGACAAGTGGCAAGAGGTTGCCAATAACTGCGAGGAACAAGAGGTTAGCCGATCGCGCTTTTTGTGAGATATAAGCTCGATCCAGACTCTCTAAGTTAACATTTTGCAATTGTTCGGCAGCAGGTAGTAAAATTGAGTCCAAAATGTTTGCTGCTTTGCGATACGCCTCCAAAAGCGATCGCGAATCCCCCCGTTCGTTCGCCAATCGCGCCCGTTCGATTTGCGTCATGTAGTCCCCCAACGATAGGATCAGCGTGCGAATCTGTTGGCGTTCTGCATCCCCCTCCGTAATGTTCTCCGCCGCTAATGCCAGGAGTTTAGACAGTTTTTCTTGCCGTCCCCGATAATCTTTAGCGGCTTGAGGATTCTCGCCCGGTTTGACGAGCAATTCGTTAGCAGCATTGGCATCCAAATCGGCGAGGCTATCTTTAATTCGCTGGGCAGTTAAGACGCTGGGTGCGGTATTTTTGCCGATGGTTTCGATCGCATCGCGCTGCATTTTCACTGCTTCATTGGCAGTCCCCAAGGCTAAAAGGCTGACTCCCCACACCAGGTACAATCCCCATCGCAGAATCTGAGGGGTGGTGAATTTTGTCTTCCAATTTGCGATCGAACTGGGCTTTTTTCTTGAAGCAGAATTGGTGGTAACTTGGCTCATAAATTTGGTAATGGGTAATTGGTTAAAAGATGCGGACTTAAGTCCGCACTACGAACTGTTTTTGTTATTGTGGTAATCTATCGGACATGATATAATTTGTCATTGGTGGGGGAGTTTTTATCAATTACCGATTTGCCTGCTAGTTAAGACTGGGTAATATTAACAATCATCTTTGTCCAATGTCCCAACGTAATTTCATCCCCATCTTTCAGACTAATATCTGTCATCGGCACAAGTTCAACCCCATTGAGAAACGTACCGTTGGTGGAACCGATATCGCGCAGGATTAATGCCCCATCTGGTTGGCGGTGAATGACGGCGTGGCGGTGGGAAATGGCATCGTCCAAATCGAGGGCGAGATCTGGATAAATGGCGCGGACATCGCTAGTGCGTCCGATGAGGGTACTGGGTTTTTCCATAGGGAAAGTCATGGGGGTAAACGCGGGCGGTTCCGGGCTACCTTCACAGCGCAAAGTGCGATCGACTGTGATGAGAAGTTCGGGAGTTCCTGTCGTTGTGGGTGAGGTAGATGTCGGGGAAACATGGGTTGCGCCCGCATCTATAGTACCCGCATCCAAAACAGAAGATGCGATTCCTGATGCCTTGGGAATCGGAATTTCTCCACTCGCACCGGTGACGAAGTTATAGCCACAAATTTCGCAGAAGTTGCCGCTATCTTCCTCGTGTGGAGTCGCGCAATCGGGACAGTTAATGGTAGCTGTGGCAACTCGAACGGGCGGACTTTTGGCTTCGACAGCCGCACCTCCATTAATCTTCGCGCCGCATTCCGAACAATAATCGGATTCGATCGATTCGTGACCTTTTGGACACTGATAGACTGACATAATTATCTATACGATTTTGGATTTTGGATTTTGGATTGCCGATTGTGGATTCTAGATTTGGGATTGTATAGCAACCGCCACATAGGTTAGGACATAAATCAATACGATTGCGATCGGAGATTGTCACAGGGAAAACTCATGAAACATAGACACTGCGTTGGCGAAGCCTGCCCGAAGGGCTTATGCTTCGTTCCTCTCTTCGGACAATCTTAACTGAACCGTATCGGGACATAAATAATGTCATAAATAGATCCTAATACCCTTGAGCAGAAACGGTTAGATGCTCGTACTATGTAACTGTCAACTGTCAACTGTCAACTGTCAACTGCTATAGATTTGGGATGGCTAATTTCTCGAAATTCGTGCTGTTTTGGTCGATCGAGTTTCCAATGCCATTTCATCTTCCTTCGCCACATTCCGCTTCAAACGAACTGTTCCCGTGGGTGCATCTTCCACCTCCACCACCTGGCGCAGCAGTTTCGCCGTTCCCTCATTTCCGGAGTCATGGGCGAGTTTGACAGCCCTTCCCAGCTTAGCCGTCGCCACTTCTACATCACCTTTATCGCGGGCTTCAAGTCCTTCCTGAATGGTTTGCGCGAGTTCTGCTTGTCCGGTGTAGTGCGCCACTCGCCGATCGATTTTCGTAGATTTCTGTTCGTCATCCGTCCACACCGCTAGAATCCGCGCCTCGGTAATTTTCGTTTCCACCCCATCAGCGGTGTAAATTAAACTCGCCCTTCCCGCCAGCATCTCATCTCCCACATTACCGGGATTCACCTCAATGCAGAAGTGGTAATCGCGCGATTCTGCCGTTCCCCAAGCCCCTGTCGGATAGTCGCAAACTTGCGGTTTAATAGATTGGGCGCGATCGGTCAAATCGACAATTTCGGGACTAACTTGCTTGCAAAATCGCACCTTTGCCCCTTGGGGAGTCCACAAACGCAAGGCGACATCACTCACCGTTTTAGTCATTGCTTGGGCGAGAATGGTTTGGAAATCCGCTTCTATTTGCACCGCGTTGGCGATGATATCGGTGGTTCCGAGTAGCCTGTTGGCAATGAACTGAAGCTGTTTGACGCGCCAGTCGGTTCCCACGCCCCGACAATCGCACTGAAATACACCTTCGCACGCTTGCAGCACCTTTTCTAGGCGTTTTTGGTCGGAATCATCGTTCTGCCCGTCGGTAAGCAATAGGGCTTGTCTGACGGCATTGGGCATCTCTTTGAACTGCGTTAGTGAAGCTTCCAGCCATTGAGACATTAATGTACCGCCACTGGCTTGGACTTCTTTAATTTGGGAAATGGCTTGGGATTTGTTTTCTACTGTGGCTAGGGCAGTGGGAAAAATTACCTGGGCGCGAGTGGAACCTACCACGATAAAAAAGGAGGTATCCGCCGGAATTAACTGCACGAGTTTAATCATCGCATTTTTGGCGGCGTGGATTTTTGCGCCCTGCATCGAACCGGAAATATCGCAGATAATCCCGAAGAGTTTGCCTCCTGTTTGAGGTGCGATGCCAATATTTTCGTCCCCACGGACGGTGACGGTCATAATGGCATTGACTTCTCTGGAACCTTGATGAAGGTAGGGATTTTGGAAGACTTCGGCTTGGAATTGGGTAGACATTGTTTTTGAGTTTTTTGAATGAATTTTGAGTAAATGCGATCGATGCTTTTTTCAGTAAAAATGATGCTAATTTACAGATTGAGAAAAGAGATTAGAGTGTAGGTTGAGTAGAACTGAGATCTTGCAGTATTATCAATTATCCTGTAAGGGCCCGTGAGCCCACTATCTATAATGAACATCGACAATTTACAAAAACTCGCCCTCACCTAACGACAGAAATTCGTGAAGCGCAGCTATCCCGTAGGGAATCGCACAATCTCAGAAACCGGGTTTCTTTTTATATGCTTCGTACTCAGCAGACCTTATTCGCAGAAACCCGGTTTCTCGCCAGCCAGCGATAGAATTGCGATCGCACATTCCCCAATTATATCAAAGAGCGCGATCGTGAATCTCTCGTTGGGTGGGGGCAGGTTTATTAAGATTGTTGGTACTCATTAGATATGGTTGGCGAACCTGCCCCTACAGGTTAATGGAGAACGTTGCAATATCTTATTTACATCCGTTACATTCCGTACACAGCTTCATTGCCAAACTTCCTTCTTCCTTCTTATAATATTATCCTCAAACGACTAACAGAGTGACAGTAATGTTATCTCGACCGCCACAAGAGCGAGCAAATTCTACGAGATGGCGCCCCATGCCGATCGCATCTTCTGAAGCATTGCCCTTGACAAGATCGGCGAGTTGTGGGGCGTCGGGTGCATAATTCCACAATCCATCCGTACAAAGTAACAAATATCCAGAACCGGGAATCGGAAACTGCACGATCGAAGGAACAGCATCCTCTTTAGCATCCACACCCAGCCAGCGCGTAATGGCATGAGCTTTATCGGACTTGCTAGCTTCGGCTGCGCTCATTTGTCCCGATGTAACTATTTCGTTCAACCAAGAATCATCTCGCGTCAGCAGTTGGGAGTTTTCCCGATCGATCCAGTAGGCGCGACTATCTCCCAACCAAGCAATTGTCGCGATCGAATTTTGTACTACCGCCGCAACAATCGTCGTCGAAGGTGCATCTTGATTCAAACTCCTATGAGGAATAACACAGACTTCATTGAGTGCGGCAGCGATTCCGTGTTGGAGAGCTGTTTCTGGGGAAAGATGTTTTTCTAGAGCAGTGACAATGCCATCTCTGGCACCTTCTGCCGCTGCTTTCGATGCCAATTCGGGAAACTGAGAACTCGACACCCCATCGCAGGCGATCGCAATATAAGTGTTACTGCTTTCTATTACCGCACAAGCCAAGTAATCTTCATTGCGTTCGTGTCTCAATCCCCGATCGCTCACTCCCGCGAAATTAGGCTGAAGATTTACTTCCATGCGATCGGTTTCTCGGACTTGCCGATATTCATTTTTGAACCCGCAAACCGAACAGTATCCATCGGCATCGATCGCCTCGGGTGCCGCGCCGCATTTATTGCATAGTTTTGTAGAAGTTTCAGTAACATTGACGGGTGAATTGACCAGTGGCGTACCGCATTCTTCGCAAAAGCGATCGTCTATTTGAACTAAAGCTTCACAGTTGGGACATTGCATAGTTTGGGTCTTAAAAAAGCATGAGTAATATCGCTTCCTGCTGGATCGGAATGATTTAACCGCAGAGGGCGCAGAGAACACAGAGAGAGACAAGAGAGATGAATAATTCTGATGTTACCGGATTTGATATAACAAGAAAATATGGCGGTTCAAAACGCGGCTACAGGAGTAAAATCGGCCTGTGCAGGTTGAAAATTCCTGAGTCCGCGTAGGCGTGAATTCCATTCGCTTTCCTCTCCTACAACCATGTTCTCGGACGCACGCGATTCGCCTCATCAACCAAACGAATCTTTTCCGCTCCCGTGGATAAATGTGCCATGGCGCGCAAGGCTTTTTCTAACCCTTTTCTGAGCTCAACTTCTTGCAGTTGATGCCCCAAAAGGACGATCGCCGATGGCTGAATCGCTTTTGAAGCGATCGATCCTAGGGCCGTTTCTAAAAGCTGTTTCGTCAAGCGATGCCGCTCCATGCCTTCGAGCGTTAAGGCTTCGAGCGTCGTGGCTGCTAGGCTCAACTCCTTGGCTCCTGGTGCGGTATGTTTTCGATCGATCAGCATCCGCGCCGTTTCCACCCGCGATCGCACCGACAAATTCGAGGTTGGCGGCACTCGTCGCAACGCCTCCACCGCCGCCTGACGATCGCCTGTAGCACTCAAACACCTGGCCAAGCCAAACGTCGCGCTGACGTAACTGGGGTCAGTCCGACACACGCGATCGTAGAGCTTAATTGCCTGCTTGCGATCGCCTGCCAATTCCGCCGCCAGCGCCAATGCTAGTTGAGGAGACAGTTCCCCCGGCAATTCCGAGTAAACGCGATCGAACTGTTCCTGTGCGGGTTTTGCCTGACCCCGCGCCAGCAGCAACCTACCGCGATACCAACGCACGCGCCAATCCCAAGCATCGAGTTGTTCGGCTTGCGTTAGTGCCGTTTCGGCGGCTGGATAGTGGCGAATCTCGATCGAACTGTCAGCCAGTCGGAGTAAAGCTTCGCGAGAGTTGGGATACTGCTGCACCACCTGCTCCAAATTCACCTGACGTTGTATGGGATCGGCGATCGCTTGGGCATTCAATACCGCGTTAAAAGCTGGATCGTTGCTATCGATCGTCGGTACGGGCAACTGTCGGAAGTCCGCGCCAATCGGTTCCAAGTCTGAAGATGCCGTCAGCGCGAGCATATCCGAGCCGAACAGGGTACTGGCAGCCGGATGCGGCGTATTTGTTTCCAGTGCTACCACTTCCCGCAACACTCCCAACAATCGATCGGCCATTTCCTCCGCCGACTGGAAGCGATCGTCAGCGTTGTACGCCGTGGCTTTGAGCAAGAAGCGATAGAGGGATTCTTGGTGGGCGAATAGGGGTTCTTCTTGCGGACTGGGTTTGAAACTGTAACTTAATTTATGGACAAAGCTACCCATCCTTGACTATTTGGGTAGCTTTGTCCGCAACTCGGGCGATCGCACGAGACTATTTGC
>NZ_JAEQCF010000185.1:0-2215 GCF_020738625.1 Microcoleus sp. PH2017_09_SFU_O_A | reverse complement strand
AGTGCGACTCGTTGATTGGCAAATCACGGTAAACAGTCCGTACATAGCTAATCCAACTCTAACCAACAACGGAAAAGAGTTGAACTCTCGGAGATATACAGGTGAAAACCCTGTCCATCAGACTCGATGTGAACCCTTATCTGCCCACGATGACCCGACTCGGTTTCGGGAGGTCGAAGCTGGGAACAGGACGCAATCAGACAACCGTTGCGGATTGACACTGGCGTTAATAGGAAGTCCTCACGGTGAAACCGAGCCTAGAAAAGCAACCTATGGGTAAGCAGGGCGCAACTTTGAAAAGCCTGACTTGATTGGAGATATTCCCACCGCATCTTTAGATAATAGCGGTAAGAGTCCAGGGAATCCAATGGTTGAATTGGCTACACCTAACGGGACATAACAATCTCTCTGAGGGAACGAAGAAAAACGGATGGAAGGTCTAGGGGTGGTCGAACCCCGATGTAGGCTCTTCCGAGCAGCGGAACTCCTTCAATTCGGGTAGGATGCAGCGTAATTGCTGCAAGGTGTTCAGAAAATACAAATTGGAGCAGAGTATGGTTAGGCAGGATAGAAATATCACTGAATCATGGATAAATCTAAAGTGGAAGCAATTCCGTCAAGGTTTATTCCGCCTGCAAAAGCGCGTATTCAAAGCGGTTCAAGTTGGAGACAGGCGGAAAGCGCGGTCTTTACAGAAACTTATTCTGAAATCTCGTGCAGCTAGATTATTGGCTATTCGTCAAGTAACGCAGCTAAACAATGGTAAAAAGACGGCGGGTATTGATGGCAAAAAATCCCTCTCATTCGAGGAACGATTTGCACTTGAGTCAGTCCTCAAGACCAATTACAACAATTGGCATCACAGCAAGCTTCGGGAAATTCCAATTCCTAAAAAGGATGGGACAACCCGAATATTGAAAATACCTACCATAGCAGATAGAGCTTGGCAGTGCCTAGCAAAATATGCCTTAGAACCAGCCCATGAAGCCACTTTCCACGCTAGGAGCTACGGGTTTAGAACTGGACGTTCGGCACATGATGCTCATAAGTACATCTTCGACAACCTTAACTCCCATGCCAAAGGAATAGAAAAGCGAGTTATAGAACTCGATATCGAAAAATGCTTCGACCGGATTAACCACTCAACAATAATGGATGAACTCATCGCCCCCAAAGGGTTAAAGCTCGGTATCTTCCGATGCCTGAAAGCAGGAGTGAACCCAGAATTCCCCAAACAGGGTACACCACAAGGGGGAGTAGTTAGCCCACTCTTAGCTAATATCGCGCTCAACGGGATAGAAAGTATTCACAGATACAAAGCCAATGGGCGAACCAACGAACCATCAATCCGCTATGCGGACGACATGGTAATAATACTCCGCCCCGAAGATAACGCGACAGAAATACTTGAAAAAATTAGCCGATTTTTAGCAGAGCGAGGAATGAAGGTAAGCGAAAAAAAGACCAAGATAACCGCCACGACAGATGGCTTTGATTTCCTAGGCTGGAACATTAGGGTTCAGAATAACGGCAAGTTTAAATGCACTCCATCAGTGGGTAATTTTAAAGCTTTCCGTGAGAAAGTAAAAGGCATTGTCAATAACTCGAATTATGGCGCTAAGGTCAAGGCTGAAAAATTAGCTCCCTTAGTTAGAGGCTGGAGGAATTACCATCGTTTTTGCAAGATGGACGGGTCAAGGTTTTCCCTGTTCCATATCGAAACAAGAGCATATAAGGTATTCAACAAGGAATCCAAACAAAACCGCTACTCTAGCAAGAAATTACTAGATAAAGCGTTCCCATCGGTACCTTCCTCCGAAAATAAGCACATCAAAGTCAAGGGTGAGAAATCCCCTTACGATGGCGACTTCACCTACTGGAGTAAGCGTAACAGCAAGCTCTATGACGGGGAAACCTCTAAAGCTCTTACAAGGCAAAACCATAAATGTGCATCCTGTGGGCTGAATTTCACAAGTGAGGAGCGGATAAACCTGCACCATATCGACGGAAATCATGCCAATCGGAAAAAAGCGAATCTTGAAGCAATTCACGAGAGTTGCCATGATTATCTACACATGAGCAAAGGCGTAAGCCAAGAACATCGGGAGCCGGATGCGGTGAAGCGCGACGTGCAAAGTCGCATTTGATGAGTAGAGAGCCGTCTCTCTCTGAGGTACTTCTCCTCAGTCCTCGTGTAAAAGACTCAATCCGAGTC
>NZ_JAEQCF010000116.1:0-13745 GCF_020738625.1 Microcoleus sp. PH2017_09_SFU_O_A | reverse complement strand
CAATTCCCAATTCCCAATTCCCAATTCCCAATTCCCAATTCCCAATTCCCAATTCCCAATTCCCAATTCCCAATTCCCAATTCCCAATTCCCCATTACCCATTACCCAAATAACATATGGCTATGAAATCGGTAATCCTTTCTGAACAAGCAGTCATTCTGGAAAAACCAGCGATTTGGTCGCGCTTGTTTTTGTGGACGATCATGCTGATGACCACTTCTGCCGTAGTTTGGGCTTATTTTGCTAGCGTAGAGCAAGCTGTCCCCGCTGTCGGCCAATTGGAACTCAAAGATGGTGCTAGAGACATCCAAGCGCCTGCTACGGGCGCTGTGGTGAGGCTGCACGTCGAAAATGGCGATCGGGTAGAAAAAAACCAGCCCCTGCTCACTTTCAACCCCCTTGCACCCAGTGCTGATTTAACATCGATTAAGAAAACTAAAGAAGCGCTGGAAAAGGAAAATAAATTTTACGAAGATGTCGTCAGCGGCAAAGTTCAAGGCCCTATTCCTTCCAACCTAGAATCCACAATCAAAGACAGACAGAGCCTTGCTGCACAAAATCAAGTGCTGCAAGCTTTGATTGACGAGCTGTACCTTAACCGGGGAGCCAACGGAAATTTTGATGCCACCCAGCAAGGACTGTATGTTAATTATCGATCGGAATTTCTGTCTCGGGTAGCCGCCGCCCAAGGGCAAGTTCAGGAGTTGGACAAACAACTCAAGCAAGCTGAAAATGCTGAGAAAGCCGCCGGCGATCAAATGAATGTAGCAGTGCAACAATTGGGTTTTGCTCAGAACCAATTAAATTACTCTCAGCAGCAGTTAGCCTCTTCCCAAGAGCAAGTCAAATCAGCTCTGGCTCAGAAAGATTTGGCTGACGAACAGTTAGCCAAATCCCAACAAGTATTGAAGTCCAATCAAGGCATTTTGGGCAGACTAGGCCCGCTGGTAGAGCAAGGAGCGATCGCTGAACTGCAAAGAGAAAAACAGGAACAAGATGTTTTCAGAGGCCAAAGCGACGTTCTGAAACAGCAAGATCAAATCAAACAGCGCGAAGGCGAAATCAACGCCCGCAAAGGCGAAATCAACACCCGCCGAGGTGAGATAAATACACGCCGAGGCGAAATTAATGCGCGTCAAGGTGACATCCAAAAAATTACCGCTGAAGTACAGCGCCAGCAAGGAGAGCAAGCGCGCATTCAGGAGTCCATCGCCCGCGCCCAAGAACAGTTGAAAAACACCAAGGATGCCTGGGCAAAAGAACTTTACAGCAAAATTGCTGAAAACCAGAAACAAATTGCCAGCAGCGATTCTCAACTCAGCCGTTTTAAAGTAGAAAACCTGAAAAAGCTGTCCGAAGTAAATGCTCAGCTAGAAAAAGCCCAGCAAGTCCGCGATACTCAAATTATGAAGGCTCCCGTATCCGGCGTTATCTTCGATTTGAAACCTTCTAAGAAGGAGAATGCGAAGTTGGATCTAGCAAAAGATCCGATATGCCAATCCATTATTAACTCAGTGGTGAAGCCTGGGGAACCGCGCCCCAAACGCTGCGAAGAAGCTTATTACGAAGCGCAGCAAACAGAGAAGCTGCTCAAGGTTTTGGATGATGAAAACGGCTTGCAAGCAGTTGTTTACCTGGAAAATAGCAACGTAGCTCTTGTTTTGGATGGTATGAAAAACAAGCGAGAAAAATTAGAAAAATATCACGGCAAACAATTAGATGGAGAAAAGATTGACTGCGAAAAAGGTAAAAGCTGCCTGTGTCCTGAGAAGGAAGTTAATAGAGAGAAATTGGGTTTGACAAAATACCAATGCGTACCTGTGGATATAAATGTTGAAGCTTTCCCTGCGCTGGAGTTTGGTACTGCTGAGGGTGAAGTGAAAGAGATTAGCAGCGATGCTGAACCTCCTACTGAACTCCGGAAATACTACGCTTTCAAAACCAAAATTAAGCTGAAGACTCAAAAGTTTATTTTGAACAAGGGCAAGCCAAATGAACAGGAAGTTAACTTGCAGTCGGGAATGGCGGTAAGTTCTAATATCAATATCGGCAAGCGAACTGTTTTGCAGATGTTTATCAACCGATTTACTGGCAAACTGGATACATTCAAGACTGTTAAGTAATTCGGTTAACAGAATTGAATAGGACTAAAGTCCTCACTACAAACTTGATGACTGGTTTGTAGTGAGGACTTTAGTCCTAATTAGCCCGGTTCGTAGTGAGGACTTTAATCCTAATTCCCGCAAATTATGAGGACTAAAGTCTTCACTACAAACTTGATGAGAATGATTTAACGGTATTAATATAAAATAGTGATGGCAATTGGTGCGATCGCACATTCATGAAAAAAAGTATTTTATTTACGCTATATCTGATTCCTGTTGTCCTTTTAATCGGGTTTGTAGCCACTTTTAGCGTTAACGTACCCATTGATGACGAGTGGAGGTTGGCTAGCCTGTTTGAGAAAATAGCTCAGGGAAGTGTAACGTTTAACGATTTTTGGGCTTTGCACAGCAACCACCGCATAGTCTTTCCGAAATTAATTATCGCTGTGCTGGTTTTTGCTTCCAGATGGAATATTAATTATCAGTTGTGTCTCAGCATCGGTTTGGCTGGTATAACTTTTATGACTATGTACAAGTTATCCTCGATGCAGGTTAAGAATGTTGGGGATAATTTGTGGCATTTAGCTAATATTTTAACTTGTATTTTACTTTTCTCCCTGGTTCAACATGAAAACTGGCTTTGGGGATTTCAATTAGCTTGGTTTTTTGTAAATCTGTGTTTTATAGCTGCGGTTTATGCGCTGGTTTCAACTCACAAATTATTGCCTAATATTAGAATTTCTATTGCTGCTATATTCTGTTTTATTGCTAGTTTTTCTCTGGCTCAAGGTTTGCTATCTTGGTTTGTGGCGGTTCCGGCTGTGGTGGCTTTGGAGGGAAATCGAGTACAGAAAAAAAGAAGATTAATTGTATGGATATTGCTGTTTGCAGCAACTTGTGCTATTTACTCAATTGATTATCATCCTAGCCGTAAAACAAGTATTATTGCATTGTTGAATAAGCCGCTGGTGGTAATTGATTATTTTTTGAGTTTATTGGGTTCGCCAATTGTTAGATCACCTGGACTTTCTGCATTTGTAGGATTGGTAATATTTGCAAGTTTTGGATTTTTTGTATGGCATTTTGGGAAGAAGATTCTATTAACTAATTTGGGATTGGGTGGGGACGGGCAAGATGCCCATCCCACAATTGATTTGGGATTGCTACATCAGGCTTTACCTTGGCTGTCAATAGGTTTGTTTTCGGTTTTGTCGGCTTTGTTTATTACGGCTGGTAGGGCTAATTTTGGGGCAATTCAGGCGATCGAATCTTCTAGATATACGACTAATTCGATTTTGCTGTTAATTGCTTTGGTTCAGCTAGGACAATTGTTTATTCGAGAAACAAAAGCTCTGTTGAAATTCAACTATAAATTGATTTTTAGAGGAGTTTCAGGGCTATTAATTGGTATAATTATTGTTAATTCTCAGCAGGCGATCGTCCAAACTAGCTCTGCACTTATTTACAAACAAGGCGCTCAAGATTGTTTGCAGTTAATTAACTATCTCGAACCGTCGAAGTTTTTCAATGATTCGCCGGAAAGCTGTTTGAGAGTGTTGAGCAAAAAAACTTGGCTGGTGAGAGATGGTGCTGCTATTCTCGATAAATTTGGTTGGAGAAAGTTCGCCAAAAATGTAGATTTTATTCCTAATACCAAGAAAGTTTACGGCTATTTAGACCAACCTCCAACGGGCGATAAATTATTGAAAGCTGCTGGTTGGGTGGTTTTGCCAGAAAATAGGAAACAGCCGAATATTGTACTGCTATCTGTCGGCGATAAAAAATCTTTTTTTGCTAACGCTTATGTAAATTTGGACAGTCCCGATATTGCTAAGACTTTGAAATCACAGTTGTACAATAATGCGAGGTGGGCGGTTGATGTGTCTGGTGGCGATTTGGCGATCGCCCAAACCGATATCAAAGCTTGGGTGTATAATCCTGTGGACAACCAATTTGTCCAGTTGCGCGGAGGATGAGGAGTGAAAATTTCGGTGATTATACCAGCCCACAACGAAGAGGGCTGTTTGGATGGTACTGTGCGGGCTTTAGCCCAGACGCTCGATTTAGAAGGGATTCCGCACGAAATTTTGATTGTGAATGACAATAGTACGGATAAAACCGTTGACATTTGCCAGGAATTGTCAGAGACTTTCCCCACAGTTAGATACATCAACAATCAACCTCCCAACGGTTTTGGATTTGCCGTGCGCCGGGGATTGGCAGAATTTGAAGGCGATGCTGTGGCGATTGTGATGGCGGATGCTTCCGACGATCCGATGGATTTGGTAGCAGGATACCGCCAATTGCAAGCAGGATATGATTGCGTTTTCGGTTCCAGATTTATCAAAGGCGGGTTTGTCGTTGATTATCCAATTCACAAACTAGGAATTAATCGCTTAGCAAACTGGTTTGTCAAAAGTATTTTCGGCTTGCGTTACAACGATGTCACGAATGCTTTTAAACTATATCGCAGAGAAGTGATTGAAGGTATACAACCGATTTTGAGCCATCACTTTAATTTGACTGTCGAACTTCCCCTAAAAGCAATTGTCCGGGGTTTTTCCTATACGGTGATTCCTCTGAGATGGTACAATCGGACTGCTGGTATTTCTAAGTTGAAGATTAAAGAGATGGGCAGTCGATATTTGTTTATTGTCTTGTATGTCTGGCTGGAAAAACATCTCTCTCGCGGCGACTACCACCGAACAAGAAAGATGAATGAGTTGAAATTAGATTTGTTGCCTAAGTCAAGGAGTGAAGTCTTGACTGCGAAGGAATGATGACTAATGATTTTGGTACCGCAGCTATTGATACTTTGATGCTGATACTACTGCGTACCAAAATCGGGACTGCAACTTAGGTAACGGGCGGAACCTGCGAAATGGTTACGAAAAAATGGTCAAATCGCTCAAAAGTGCGATCGCGCGGTAAAATTTAACTTAGGAGGCTATGGGGAAATTTGGTTGAAAAGATATACTAAATTGAGAGGATTAAGTCATGGTTTTTACAGCCCAAGAAATGGCAAGATTGATGCCAGATGCCAGTCAACTTGAAAGTGATGAGCCAGAAATGGAAAGTTCCCTACATTATATTCAATTAGCATTATTAGTTGCCTGTTTGGAATGGCAATGGCGCGATCGCAATGACTTTTTTGTTGGAGCAAATCTGACGGTTTACTACAGCCAGCAACAATTGAAAAATCGGGATTTTCGCGGCCCTGATTTTTTTCTGATCGCCGATACCGAAAAACGTCCGCGTCGTTCCTGGGTAGTTTGGGAAGAAGAGGGGAGATATCCCGATCTAATTATAGAATTGCTATCTAGTTCTACCGCCAGAGTCGATCGCAACGAAAAAAAGATATTATATCAAAATCGGTTTAGAACGCCCGAATACTTTTGGTTCGATCCTGAAGATTTGGAATTTGCTGGTTTTCGTTTAATTGGTCAAGAATATCAAGCTATTCTTGCCAATGAATTTGGTAGATTGTGGAGTGAGGTACTAGAATTATATCTGGGAATTCACGATGGGAAATTGCGTTATTTTACCCCAGACGGTGAGTTAGTTGCTACGCCAGAGGAAGCTGCACTGCAAGCCCAAGAGCGAGTCGAACGTTTAGCAAATCAGTTGCGGGCTTTGGGCATTGAACCAGAATAGCTGTCAAAATTAATTGACAGATGATTAAGTTTTAATGCGAGACATATAGCCTTTCTCAGATAGGTGAGGTACGTTGTTGGGCTTCAGCCCTCTTATATTTATTATATAGTAAGCGAGGTCGCATCAAAAACTCCATTTACAGTCATACCTCATCTTTTTGATAAAGGCTATACCTCAACACAATTTAACAGCAGTAATTAATCCTCTAAGAAAGTTGAGTCAATGCCTGAGAGAATTTTAATTGTGGGCGGTGCGGGTTTTATCGGCAGTTGTTTGGCAATTGGCCTGAAAAAACTTCACCCGGAATGGCAAATAATTTGTTTGGATAACCTGCGCCGCCGGGGTTCGGAATTGAATTTGCCTAGGCTTAAAAGTTGCGGGATTCAGTTTGTTTACGGGGATATTCGCACGGCGGCTGATTTAGATCCAGTGGCACTCAATGCTGATTGTATTATAGATTGCGCTGCGGAGCCTTCTGTGCTGGCGGGTTTTAGTTCGCCTCAGTACGTTTTGCAGACGAATTTGCTGGGTACTGTGAATGTTTTGGAGTTGGCGAGACAGACTGGTGCGAGTTTGCTGTTTTTGTCTACGAGTCGGGTTTATCCGATCGCCTCTGTCAAGTCTATCAAGTTATTGGAGTTGGATGATAGATTTGCGATCGCCCCAGAGCAAACATTACCCGGTATATCGGAGTTAGGCATATCAGAAGATTTCCCACTAAAAGGACACCGCTCGCTTTACGGAGCAACTAAATTAGCGTCGGAATTGCTGATTGAGGAGTACAGGGAAGCATACAACGTGCAGGCAATTATCAACCGCTGCGGGTTAATTACCGGTGCTTGGCAAATGGGGAAAGTAGATCAGGGAGTTTGCGGTTTGTGGGTGGCGGCTCACTATTTTCAAAGGTCGCTTAATTATATCGGTTTTGGCGGCAGTGGTAAACAAGTTAGGGATTTGCTGCACGTTGAAGATTTGCTGAGATTAGTCAATTATCAGTTGGAACATTTTGCGGAATTTGACGGCGAAGTGTTTAATGTTGGTGGTGGTTTGAGCAACAGTCTGTCTTTAGTTGAAACAACTGATTTGTGCCAAAAAATTACGGGAAAGTCTATTACAATTAATCCGGTTTTGGAGGAACGGGCGGGGGATATTCCGATTTTTATTACCGATTCTTCTAGGGTGATGGAGAAGACTGGATGGCACCCTATGATTGGGCCGGAGGCGGCTTTGCAGGATATTTATGATTGGATTGCTGCTAATGAAGTGGTTTTAAGTTCGATTTTGTAGGGATTTTTCAATCGCAGATTTTTAATAGTAAGGTGCGTCGCTAAGATAATTTTTGAACCTAGTTGAGTGACTGCAAGCGACGCACCCTACCGCGAAATTTCATCCCCGTCTAAAATTCCCACCATTACTTTAAATAAATCGTCTAAATCGTCAGGTACTCTAAACAAATGAGTGTCTTGGAAAATAGTTTGCTGATTTCGATCTAACTTGCCAAATCGCCAGACATCTCCCATTGTCACAGCACCGTAAAATATATTTTGGTCTTCCACGTGCGACATAGCAATTAATTGTACAGCTAGTTGAGTAAATCCTCTAGTCATATCGTCGTTTTTTGCTTCAATAACTAGCAACTCTTGATTTGACTTCACGAGATAATCTAAATTTCCCTTTAACCAGCTATTAACGTTGAGAGTATACTCAAATCGCAGTTGACATTGACAGTATCGGATCAGATCCAGAAGTACGGGGGATACTAAGGATTCTCTTCTAGCTATTTCGCTGCTGAGACTGACTAAGGGAAGGATATCTTCTATTTTATCTCTCAGCTCTATCAGTCTATCTAACTGTCTAGTTGTTTTCGGTAAAGATAACCTTCCTTTGCTTAGTGAGTAATCAAATTCTGCTAAAATTTGATCGGTTTCATAAGGTAAGTCAAAGTATGAACGAAAGGTATATTCTCGACCTTCCTGTAAGATTTTTTGCTTGGTCATAGTGTTTTCAATCACAATCTGTTTATTTGTACATTATATATCAATTTTTCTAAGCCGGTCGAATGAGTAATTTCCTGTCCTTAACAAAATTCATCATTTATCCCCAAACTTCTGTCAAATCCAAGACAAAACCAGGCAACACATCTTCGCCGGACAAAGTTGCAGGATTTTCCAGCAATTCTAATTCTTGGTTCTGTCTGTAAATCTCCACTTTTCTGTTTTTTCTATCTATCAACCAACCCAACCGCACCTGGTTTTCCATGTATTCTTGCATTTTATCTTGCAGCGGTTTGATTCTGTCAGTTTTAGAACGGAGTTCCACCACAAAATCTGGGCTTAACGGAATAAAACCTTCTTTTTGTTCTGGGGTTAGTGCATCCCACCTTTCTTGACACACCCAAGCTGCATCGGGAGAGCGATCGGCCCCATTTGGCAGGTGAAAACCAGTAGAAGAATTAAATGCTTTACCGAGTCTAGTACGCCGATTCCACAGCCAGATTTGCCCTTCTATATCCAGATTTCGATATCCTGTTTCGCCTCCGGTTGGTGGGTTCACGATTAATTCTCCTGTTGCTGTGCGTTCTAATTGTAACTCTCGGTTGGCGATCGCTAATTCTACAAACTGTTCGCGGGTAACGGTGAGCGTTAGTGCAGGCGGAATATTGAGTGCAATATCAGCCGATGAGTTGGTTTCTACCATCATTTTTTCCTAAAATTGATGCTGTTTTAGCAAATTAATCCTCATCTCAGAAAGCCCAAAACATAGGACAATTTGCAATTTTTATTATAACAATTCAAAGTTCGTAGGTGACAGCCATCGCTCCAATCGGCGATCGCCATCACCATCAATTTCTACTCAGCAAAATAGCGGGTCAAAATCCGCATGATCTCACCGCTAATCGGCGAGGCCAGAGGCGGGCTCCATTCCTCAACCTTGGCAAAACCCAAGATTTGCAGGATATCTACGATCCAGTTGACGCCCTTGGGAGTGCCGCACAGCAGCAAGCGGACGGGTTTTTTGTCGGCGGGCGCGTTGGGAATTTCTTCGCGCAGTAGTTCGGGAACGGACTTGGGAGTTGGTATCATACAGTTATCTCCTAATAGGGTTATCTCCTGAATGTGGGAGTCCAAACCCCTGCCGCGTCTCGATTGCAGTCTGAAGCGGTGGGGGTTTGGTCTTGGGTGTACGCTTGTGATAAGCTAACATAGCTTGTAAACCTATGTCAAGAGGTAACGTGCAAAACTAGAATGTTAAAGAAAGCAGTGATGAGAAAAAGACGATCGTGCCACCGAAGAACCTCAGACGAGTAACCACTTACGTCCCTCCTGAAATAGCCAAAGCATTAGAGGAATGGGCCGAGAAAGACGAGCGATCCGTATCTTGGCTGGCTGGAAAGCTGATTGAAAAAAGTGTTAAAGAGTATCAAAGTCAAGAACAGCAACAAGCCTCTACACCGGAGGTGAAAGAATGAATCCAACAGCTATTAACGCTCTGTGAGTTGGTTAAAGATTGGATCGAAGTTAAAATGTGAGTCAATTTAAAAGAGAAAAACCTAATGGGCGGGAAGCGTAAGCTTGAGTTGATAGCTGTGTATGTAACCAAGGAAAAAAAGGAGGCTCTTGAGGAATGGGCTACTTCTGAAGAACGTTCTGTTTCATGGATTGTTAGCAAGGCGATCGACAAAGCACTGGAAGACCGTCAACAGCAGCAAACTGAGGCAAAACAGGATACACAGCAGTGAAAGTCGATCGCACTTCACTGAAAATTTCATTGCTACTCATTAAAACAATTAGGCTTGTCAACCATGCACACCATTGGTGCTTTTGCGATTATTGACAGCGGCGGCAAGGTACTGCTGTGCCATCGCACCGATAGGGATGCTTGGAACTTGCCTGGTGGTAGGGTTGAGGCGGCAGAAACTCCGTGGGCTGCGGTTGTCCGTGAGGTGGAAGAGGAGGTTGGTTTGCTGGTTAAGGTCATAGGTGCGATCCTCTGCGAGGGCTTTGCTAACGGCATTTATGCTATACCAGTGCGATCGGACTTGGTGTTTACATTCCGCTGTGAAGTCGTTGGGGGTAGCCTGCACACGACGGAAGAAGCAGATGACATCAAGTGGTATCTGCCCTCGGAGTTGCCTATCAACACGTTTTCGAGTCATGTCGAACGCATCCATGACGCCTACGCTGGGCGCAGCGCGGTTTTGCTGAAGACGCAGGAGTAATCTTTTGTCAGTGAGTTGGTTAAAGATTGGGTAAAAGCTAAAATGTTAGTATTAGTAGAATCTAGTGAATTTTGGGACTTGCTAAAATGAACACTGTTAAATTATCGATCGATGGCGACCGCCAGACTGTAGTTTTACCGAAAGAATACCAGTTTCAAGATAACGAAGTTTACATCAAAAAGATAGGTAACGTTGTTGTTTTAATTTCCAAAAACAATCCGTGGCAAATCTTGTTTGATAGTTTAAAACTCTTCTCTGAAGATTTCATGGAAACTAGAGAACAACCTGTTTTGGACTAACGTGAGGGAACTGTCACGAATTCCAGGTTTAGTCATAAAAAATTGGATTGGGTAGTTAGTTGAGAAGTGCGTTAGCGAAGCCCTCGCAGACGATCGCGATTCGCTTGAATAGAATTTGCGGAAACTAACGTGAGGATATTGATGTTATTAGAAGACCGGGCGGTTGAAACCGCGTCTATACAGACAAAACCCGCCTCCGCGGGTTGAAGAACGGTTACAATTATGTTATTTTCTTCAGTCCGCGGAGGCGGACTTCGTTTGTGTAGGCGCGGTTTCAACCGCCGTCTTCTTTATTGTCCCACCAATTACCTCGGAATGCCAGCATGATGATACCTCTCGATCCGATTATCAGCGCACTTACCAGCATCGCCAATCCTATAATTAAAGATAAGTTTCAGCGCAGCGAAACAGTCATCAAATTACTCAAAAAATTTAACCTCGACCCCGAACACCCGCTGCCGGATTTTAGCAGCGTTTACGCCTACACTTTGGTAGAATACGGCATCGGCAAACCCAAGCCAATTTTAGAACTATTCCGGGAATCAGAAATTAAACAAGCTTTTCGTCAAGCATTCGATCGCAATTCTCCGGCTATTTTTCTCACACAAGGAGAAGAATTTCTCGATACCTATGCTTTGGGAGATAAAATTAAAGATTTAGGGATTGACATTCGGCGCGAATTTGCTGCTTTTTCCGCAGTTTTTATCGCCGTCACCAAGCGCACCCGCAATCCCAAAGAAGCTTTGACGAATCATCAGATTGATTCAGTACACAAACAAATTGTAGCAGTTCAAGAAAGGATCGATCGACTCCCAACTTTAGAAGGAATTCGCACCGAAATGGCGCGATTGGCTGTTGAAAATACTCCGGCTTTACCAGCAGCAACAGAAACTGCGGCAAAATCCCAAGGATTTGCCTTGGCGCAGCAGATGCGCGGTTGGTTTGAAATATTGGGCTACGATTTTGAGCCGTATCAAGTTTGGGAAGATAACTATTTTGAATGGATTATTCGGATTCCGGTGAGACGAGGCAGGTTCGATCGCATTTTGATTCGCGGCATGGCGGGAGAAGCGGGAATTCAAGATGTCGGGGCGCTGAGACAGTCGGTAGAAAAGCAAAAAACCGATGAAGGTTGGCTGGTGACGGCGCGCCGGATTTCCAAAGCAGCCCGCAAGGAAGTTGACAAACCAGAAAATCGCCATCTCGATTGTTATACTTTTGATGAATTGATTGATGTGGATGCGGATTTTAGCGGCTATATCGACTGGTTGGAAAATGAAGTTAAGCGCAGGCAAATCGATGGCAAATACGTGCCTCTCGGTTGTACGAAAGCTGAGTTCGATGGCGCTAACAAGCGACAAATTGATGCCAGTTATTACGGCGAAGAGGACGGCTGGATTGACGGTTATATCGACGTGTGGATGGACGATCCGACGAAAGAACATATTTCGATTTTGGGCGAATTCGGGACGGGGAAAACTTGGTTTGCTTTTCACTATGCTTGGACGGCTTTGCAGCGCTACCAACTGGCAAAGGAAAGAGGAACTCAACGGCCTCGGTTGCCTTTAATTATCACTTTGCGCGACTATGCAAAAGCTTTGAATGTTGAGAATGTTTTGGCTGGTTTCTTCTTTACTAAGCACAATATCCGCCTCAATAGTGAGGTGTTCGATCAACTGAATCGGATGGGGAAGTTGCTGTTGATTTTTGACGGATTTGATGAAATGGCCGCGAAGTGCGATCGACAACAAACAATTAACAACTTCTGGGAACTAGCAAAGGTGATTGTTCCCGGTGCGAAAGTAATCTTAACCTGCCGGACAGAACACTTTCCAGAAGCCAAAGAAGGACGCGCTTTATTGAATGCGGAATTAAAAGCTTCGACTGCCAATCTCAGCGGAGAAACACCGCAGTTTGAAGTATTGGAATTAGCAGCATTCGACGACGAGCAAATTCGTCAAGTATTGTCTCACCAAGCCGATGCCGAAACTGTGGCACAGGTGATAAACAGTCCGCAGTTATTGGATTTGGCGCGCAGGCCGGTGATGGCGGAATTGATATTAGAATCATTGCCGGATATTCAAGCAGGTAAACCCGTGGATATGTCGCGGGTATATTTGTATGCGGTGCGCCGGAAGATGGAACGGGATATCAAGGCAGAAAGGACGTTTACATCGCTGGCAGATAAACTATTTTTCCTGTGCGAACTGTCCTGGGAAATGCTATCAACTGACCAGATGAGTTTGAATTATCGGCTGTTTCCAGACAGGATTCGCCGCTTGTTTGGGGCTGCGGTGCAAGCAGAAAAGGACTTAGACCACTGGCATTACGACATGATGGGTCAAACCATGTTAATTCGCAATGCTGAGGGGGATTATTCTCCGGCACATAGGTCGCTTTTGGAGTTTTTTGTAGCGTATAAGTTGGCGGCGGAGTTGGGAGTTTTGCCTGCTGATTTTACGGGGTTATCGCAGGCACAATTGTCTTTGGATAATTCTGTTGAGTCGGTAAATTATACTTGGTCGGGGTATTTTAGCCGTCAGGCGGATAATGCGGGCGATATTGTACCGATTCCGGCTTTGAAGGGTTTTGTGAGTGAAAGTTTAGGGCAACTTCGCAACAGTTTTGGGCGGGAACCTTTGACGAAAGCGGTGATGGATTTGTTGGTGCCGATGCTTTCAAAAACTGAGTTTGTGGGTGAGGTTAAGTCGAGACTGTTGGAAATTTTGGAGGCGACGAAAGGTAAAACTGAGGAGGAAGTTGGTTATATCGGTGGAAATGCGGCGACGGTATTGGTGAAGGTTGATAATGCTGCTTTGGAAGGGAGAGATTTATCGGGGGCTGTAATTAAAGGTGCTGATTTTTCTGATGCTAGTTTGCGGCGTGTCAATTTTGCTGGGGCGAATTTGAGTGATTGTACTTTTATCAAGGGTTTCAGTACAGTCTTTGCAGTAGCATTTAGTCCTGATGGCAAACTTTTAGCTACAGGTGGTACTGATGGCGTGGTTCGTTGTTGGGAAGTTGCTAGTGGAAGAGAAATTTTGACCTGTAAATGTCACAGCGATTTGATACGTTCAGTCGCATTTAGTCCAGACGGTAAAGTGGGATTGCCAAACTGGTGAATGCCTTCAAACTTGGCAAGGTCACAGCAATTGGGTGCGTTCAGTCGCATTTAGTCCAGACGGTAAAACTCTGGCTAGCGGTAGTGGTGACAGAACTGTAAAGTTATGGGATTGCCACAGTGGTGAATGCCTTCAAACTTGGCAAGGTCACAGCGATTTGATACGTTCAGTCGCATTTAGTCCAGACTTTAAAAGTCTGGCTAGCGGCAGTGATGACAGAACTGTAAAGTTATGGGATTGCCAAACTGGTGAATGCCTCCAAACTTGGCAAGGTCACAGCGATTTGATACGTTCAGTCGCATTTAGTCCAGACGGTAAAACTCTGGCTAGCGGCAGTGATGACCAA
>NZ_JAEQCF010000115.1:0-13508 GCF_020738625.1 Microcoleus sp. PH2017_09_SFU_O_A | reverse complement strand
ATCTTGACTCCAGGCAAGTCTAATAGATAGTCTAAATAAAAGTCCATGACAGTAAATGTATTGTTTGTTACATTATACACCATAAAGTCAGGAGAGCCGTTCATCCCAACAGCGTCCGCGAATCTTTCGCTCGCAGTGTTATATTTAGAAAGAGCGCTGAAGCGCAACAACGTACCTTTTGGGAAACATAAAAATCTGACGCACCCTACAAGTCTATAGTAGCGTGCTAGTTACAATACCGGATGCAAACAAAAGAGTACCCATTGGGCACTCTTTTGTTTGTTTAGATGACAGCATAACTGACTGAATGGCTGAATCTAACCCTGCTAAAAAAAAATTAAATCTTAGTAATATTTATCTTTCAATCTTAATCTATAGGTAGTTTTTTGATATTAGCTTAAGTGGCTAGCTTAACTGTCTAAATGTCCTGGACATTAGCTGTCACTCAGGACAAAGTAGATATATCAGCGTGCAGCGTTAGATTTCAACCAATCAGGAAATTACCTAAATAATGTTTAATTATTGTGGCATTTCCGATTGTTCTAATTCGCATTCAACTCAGATTCACAGCAATGTGTTTAGTGCGACGCTCACCTATCGCGACAGCTTGTATCTGTGCGATCGCAAAATCGATCGATTGTGAATCTAATTCGCAATTTGCAGATTGGTTCTGAACTTTGAGAACCAGAGAAAACAAGCAAACAAACTACAAATTTTAGGAGAAATTCCGATGGCAAAGCCAATTATCGGTACATCATTCAACGATACGTATTTGGATGGTACTAGCGGGGCTGATACTATCTATGCCTTGGCGGGTAACGACTCTTCATCTGGCGGGGCGGGCAACGATACGATGTATGGAGGGTCTGGAAATGATACCTTGTGGGGATACTCGGGCAATGACTTGATCTTCGGTGAAGAGGATAATGACTACCTCTATGGCGAACAAGGCGCGGATACCGTCTGGGGAGGTGCAGGTAATGATTATATCAACGGTAGCAATGGTTTATTCAATAGTACCGATTCTGCTGATAAACTCTACGGCGAGGGGGGTAACGATACCTTAGATGGTTGGACTGGTAACGACACCCTTTACGGTGGATATGACAACGACCTTTTGCTTGGTTCCTTCGGTAATGACTACCTCGACGGTGACTATGGCAACGACAATCTTTCTGGTGAACCAGGAAATGACACTCTCTATGGTGGTGGTGGAGCAGATAATTTCATTTTTTACTCCACCCCCGCCTATGAAGGCATTGATTTAATCCAAGACTTTCATTACTGGGAAGGTGATAAAGTCCAAGTCTCGGTAAGTGGAATGGGAGTGTCTTCAGTCAGTGAATTTCAATACAATAACAGCACTGGTGCGCTGTCGTTTAAAAACCAGCAATTTGCCAAAATACCGGGTGGATTTCGTCCCGATTCGGATATCGTCTTTGTTCCTTAGGACTTGTCGCGCTTGCTAGGACATTCCTGGACAAATTAGCTAAAAAAAACCGGGTTTTTTACCTAATCTATGGACTTCAACCAAGGATTTTGGTAAAAAACCCGGTCTTTGATTATTTGTGTGCCGGAACATAAAAAATTAACATCGGCGCTTTGAAAATTAAAAAATCTTTTGTTTGGTAGCCTTTCTTAAGTGGCTAGCTTAAGTGGCTAACTGTCCTGGACATGATTCATGGAGTTGAGTTATTTTGTTAATGTGCTGATAAGTCGGAGCACTGTTTAAATTTGTAAGAATTTTAATCAAAAGCTTGAGTCTGTTTATAGGCACTGCGACCCATAAATAGTCAGCTTGCAAATTTCATGCGACTTTACCTATTTGTTTAACTCCAAAAATTGTAATTATTTGAATTTTAATTGTTGTTAAACAATTCTAGGTTCATTATTTCAATGACAACTTTTTATCAGGTAAGACATCATGGCTTTACAACCAGATCCATCGGAACCGCGCCGCTTAATTGGTGACAATACATCCGAAAACGTTTTTTTATCGATCGCAGATACCAATAATTTTCCTTTGGGAGTCTGGATGCTCGAAGGTGACGATACAGTTAACATTTCAGCAGCTAACAATTTGGTGTATGGCAATGAAGGAGAAGACGTTCTCAGGGGAAACTCGGGTAATGATTCCTTATTTGGAGGCAGGGGGAAAGACTTACTAGGTGGAGAGGCTGGAAATGACTATCTCAGCGGAGGGCAAGATGCAGATTTGATTTATGGGTTTGGGGGAAACGATATTTTATTGGGCGGTAGAGGCAATGATTTCTTAGTTAGCGGTAATGGGTATGACACTCTTATTGGGGGTTTGGGACGAGATATTTTATTGGGATTTGATGACAATATTTCTGGGCCTAAAATCGGCAGCAACTTGTATGTCTTGCAAGCAGAACCCGGAGTTACAGATATCAATAATGCGGATCTGATTAGCCTTTTCAGAGTTGGTTTCGATCGAATTGGATTAGCAGGGGGTTTGACTGCTGGCGATGTAGTTTTGGAAAACCTGACAAATGTGACAATTATATTGGGGTTTGACGGGCCACAAGTTTTAAAAGACCAAGGTCTGACAAGTTTACTAAATCCTGGCCCTATTGTAACGACAGGAACTCTCATCAAAGTTAAAAATTCCGGCAATATATTGGGTTTTGTTGATGGTGTAACTCCAGCCCAGGTTCAAGGCAATATCATCTCGGTTCAAGGATTTTAATTTGCCACGATCCCAAATCTGGTTTGGTGGTAAGTGAGGTACATAGAAACCCTGTTTCTAGCAAAAATTCTGCATCAAAACCGAGATTTTTTATCAGGTAAGACATCATGGCTTTACAAACAGATCCATCCGAACCGCGCCGCTTAATTGGCGACAATACATCCGAAACAGTTTTTTTGTCGATCGCAGATGCCAATAATTTTCCTTTGGGAGTTTCGATGCTCGGAGGCAACGATACAGTAGACAGTTCGGTAGCTAACAATTTGGTTTAGATCCCAAATCTGGTTTGGTGGTAAGTGAGGTACATAGAAACCCGGTTTCTTTAAGAAACCGGGTATCAACTGTCAACTGTCAACTGTCAACTGTCAACTGTCAACTGTCAACTGTCAACTGTCAACTGTGTGCCCCCAACACCTCCAAAGTGGCTTTCTGAGCTTGTGTAATACCCGTGACTCCGGTAATATTCATAGCTTCATAGGGGCGATCGGCTCTGAGAGTTTTCAAACATTCACCTGTGTTGACATCCCACAGCTTAATCGTCTCATCAGCGCTGGTGCTTGCAAGAACAAAGTCGCGATTTTCTGCCTCATTCGAGACAACAGGACGCCAAGCAACAGACCAAATTTGACTTGTATGTCCCTGTAGAATTTTCGTGCATTCTCCCGTGCCCGCATCCCAGAGTCGAATAGTTCGATCGTGCGAACAACTGGCCAGCATTTCACCGTCAGGACTCCAGACTGCTGCTTTTACCATATCGCTGTGTCCCTGCAAAATTTTCAGACACTTGCCAGTACAGCTATCCCAGAGTCGGATGCTCAGATCCTGGGAAGCACTAGCAAGGGTTTGGCCATCCGGGCTCCAAGATACATATCTAATGGAACTTTCATGTCCCTGCAAGACATCCACGCATTGACCGGTGCTGCTATCCCAGAGTCGCAGATTTCCATCGTGGGAACCGCTAGCAAGGATTTTGCCGTGGGGACTCCAGGCTAAACTCCCAACCCAACTGTCATTTCCCTGCAAGATGTTCAGGCATTTCCGGTGCTTAACATCCCACAACCGAATATTCAGGCCGCCCGCCGCGCTGGCAAGAATTTGACTGTCGGGACTCCAAGCGACAGCCCAAACCCAGGCTGCGTGTCCTTCGAGGGTTGCCAAACATTGGCCGCTGCTGGCATCCCAGAGTCGAACCGTGCAGTCATCGGATCCGCTAGCAAGGGTAGTGCCATCGGGACTCCAGGCTAAACCCCAAATCCAATTGGTGTGACCCTTTAATGTTTTCAAACATTGACCTGTGCGAGGATTCCACAACCGAACCAGACGATCGCCACTGCTGCTGGCAAGGATCGTACCATCGGGACTCCAAACCGCCGCAAACATAGAATTGCTGTATCCCTGCAATGTTTTGAAATTTCGGCACTGATTCGATCGACTGCGATCGACCTCCCACAGTCGCACGGTTTGATCGTGGGAACCACTGGCGATCGTTTTCCCGTCTGGGCTCCAAGCTACAGTCACGTTCCAAATCGAATTGCTGTCTCCCTGTAAGGTTTGCAAGCATTGACTGCTTTCTATATCCCAGATCGCGATATTCTGGTCTCCGCTAGCGCTGGCGAGCATTCTGCTATCGGGACTCCAGGCGAGGGAAAAGACTGCCCGATCGTCTCTTTGCAAAGTTTTGAGACATTTACCGCTGTCGGCATCCCAAATCTTCACGGTTCGATCTTGACTCCCTGTGGCGAGAAGTTCTCCGTTGGGACTCCAAGCAATTGACCAAATTCCATTAGTATGTTCGGATAAGATTTTCAGGCACTCACCATTCTGTATATCCCAGACTCGAACCGTTCCATCTAAGGAAGCACTGGCGAGGATTTGACCGTCGGGACTCCAAGCAACAAACATCACCCAATTACTGTGGCCCTGCAAAATCTGGCAACATTCTTTGGTACGAGTATCCCACAGTCGAATCTGGCGATCGTCCCCGCTAGCAAGGATGTGTCCGTGCGGCTGCCATGCTAGGGTTCTGATGGTAGTCTGATGTCCTTGCAAGATTGCCAAACAACTTTCTGATTCAATACTCCACAGTCTGATAGTTCGATCGGCACCGCCGCTGGCGAGGACATACCCTGCTTCGTTTCCCCCGTTAAGAGGCAAGGGAAAGAGACTCCAAGCCAGCGCCCAAACCCAACCGTGATGCGATCTAAATATGGCTCTGGATTGTCCGTTAGAAACTTGCCATAGGGACACCAGATTATTGCTATCTCCAGTTGCTAGCAGTTGACTGTCGGGGCTAAATGCAACCCTTAAAATACTGCCTAACGGTTGGGTAAACCGCGATTTTGATAGGTCAGAATGGGTGAAATTGACTCGATGCAGGTTCACATCCTGAAGATCGGCTTGCCAAATGCTGAGATAGGAAAAGTCGTAGTCAGTTAGGTCAATCTGAAGGTGGCGTAATAGATTGATAATATTGCCACCAGTGTATCCAGCCTGATTCGGACACTCGGTTTGCAGGCGATATAGAATTTGTTTTAGTTGATATGCGATGTCTTTTTGAGAACCCAATTGACTCAGCAACCGATCGCTCAGTGGCTTTAAAATCATGCGATTTTGGCTGTCGCGAATGTAGTCTTTGTCCTGTGCTTTGATTAAGGCATGGGTTTGCAATAGGGAAGAATTTGACAATGGAGTCGGCGATGAGCGATCGGCAATTTCGTCACAAATGCGATCGATCAGTGTCTGCGTGACATATTCCATCACCACAGGTTGTAATGTAAACTGACCTGCGTTGGTTTCAATCAACGATCGCCATTTCAAATTTTGCAGGGCTTCCATCAACTGCGTTTGGGATACGCCAGCATTCAAATCTTCTCGAAGTTCGGTAAAGGAAACCCATTCGCGATCGATCGCCAACCAGCACATGACTTGAGTCTCTAAGATTGACAGACGATTGCATTGTTGTTGAATTAAATCTGCAACATCGCCAAATACAGTAACGTTTTGTTCTAGGAAAAGAGCAATATTGCCGCTGAACAGATCTCGAATGGTGGTGGCAACGATTTTTAAGGCTAGGGGATTGCATCGATAGCGATCGCACAAATCCTGTTTTTGACTGTCCGATCCAGTTAATTCCGTCGCCTCAATCAATGCTTCGGAGGCTTCTGGACAACCGCCCAAGGACAAGCTTTGTACTGCTAAGTCGCCCGCTTCCGATTGAGCAAATTGAGGGCATTTTTCCCTGGTGGTTAACACCAAACAGCTTTGATGGCGAGTTTCGGCCACCGCGCGCAACATTTCTCCGTAAGCTTCATAGCCGGGACGATATTGTCCACTCTGATCCCCTGGTTGTGACAGGCTTTCGGTATTGTCTATAACGATCAGACAGCGATGATTCCGCAGACACTGAATCAAGCTGCTAATTTCTGCTTTTGTATCCTGTTGTCCTGAGAGAAATGAGACTAATTCTGCTAAGAAAATTTCCGGCGGCGGGGCATTGCGGAGGCTTCGCCAAATGACGTAGCTAAATTGGTTTTGTAGCTGTTCTGCTAATTTGACAGATAAAGCGGTTTTCCCGATGCCACCAATCCCAAAAATACACACCAACCGACAATTATCTTGTAAAATCCATTGGGTGAGGGTGGTAAGTTCTGCGGTACGCCCGTAAAAGCGGGAAACATCTATGGCTTCTCCCCAATTTTGGGCGATCGACTTTACAGGCTGGCGTTCTGCGGTTGTTGGTTCTGGCTGGATGTAGTCTTGCTCGGTTATAGTCAGGTTAAAGGCGCGAAATAACTCTTCTAGGGTTTGGCGATCGACTGCTGCTTTGCCACTTCGCAGCCGTCCGATCGATCGAGCACTGAGCCCTGTCAAATTGCTTAATCGCTCTAATGTGTAAGCAGAACCGCCATTTTCAGCAATGGCTAATTGTTCCTGGGTATTCTGTAGACGCTGCAAACCCCAATCTGAAAGAATCACGCCTCGGCGCTTGCGCTTTTGCGGCAGTTTAGTCATCAGAAAAATCGGTGTGAAACCCCGTCCTTATAGGACGGCTTTACAATTAATTGGCAATGCGCCACGAGTTCGGGGACAAAAACTTACAATCTCCCGGCAACGCATTTTGGCACAACCGCTTGCCAGTCCCTAAACTGTGCAAACTAATTGTTTTCCGGTTTGGGTCTTTTTTCGTTGGTGACGCTTGCCAGCCACCGACATAGCAAAACCCATACTTGGGATGTTTGACGATTGAGCCGCGTTTAAACCCTGCGCTAATCGTACCGCCATATCTAGAACGAATATGACCGGGAGCGTGTTGCAATCGATGTAGCTGTCTTCTGTGAAACTCCAGAGGCATCACTTCTATCAACACTGTGTTATCGGGTTCAAAATGTCCTCCAACATACCAATTAGCAAGCACCCAAGAATCAACGCAGTGAGCCTCAAATTTGTTTGACAATTTCTGCTTTGATTTCTTGAGTCCCAGACTTTGACGCAGATTGTAGGTATCGTTACCCGTTTTGATTTCAAGGTGTGCAATACGAGTAAGTTCCCGATAAAACCAGCGTTTGCCTACTTCCAGAGGGCTAAACGACACGTTCCACTTGCGTGCGTTTTTCCTCTTTCGGGCTTTGATATCTTCGACGACGAAAGTTGATACCGGAAACATCAAGGTTAGCCATTTAGCTATTCTTAATTTCCACTGCCACCTCGCCTTAGTCGATGGGGGCAGGCGATGTTTGTTGACCAGTCGGTTTGCTCGGTTTTGGCGGCATGGCGTCTTGCGAAAACGTCTGGCGCGTCGCATATTTCGCCGTGTCTCAATATGGTCTTTCACCCAATCGACGGCGTGGGTTTGCACGTTGAGGTAGGCATGAGCTTTGGATTTGACTGTAAAAGCTTCTCGCTTTGAACCTGGGTCAATACCAACTGCTATTGGTTGGCGGTGCGTGTTTGATGGTTCTACATTGAGTCGAACGCAAAACACTCCTTTTTTCCAAAATGGGGTGGCGATGCCCGCCTTAATCCAACGCCGCGCACGACTTGGCGTAGTAGGCATTAGCGGTCTGTTTTCACTATCTAGAACTGGTACAAACATTTACGGTAAGTCTCTTGCGAGTATATATTTCCCTTCGACACTGACAGCTATAGAGGTTAAAAACTAGGGAGGCATTCTTGACGTATTTCGAGCTACCACGCCCAGGCTGTTCAGTTTTTTGTCCCAACGATGCGGTTGGCGTCTAGACACTATTTTAGTCTCAAATTAAGAAGTTGGTGAATCTCCCTCTTTCAAGCCCCATGCCTTAAGGCTGGGGTTAGTGACATTTTAACTATTTCAACTATTCCAACTTGAACTTAGGACTTGTTGTTACATTCGTAGTGTCATTTAACCGCTATAAGATTCGATCGCGCGTGCGTCGGGAGTGTCCGCTCTCAAGCTGCGGACTGAAGTCCGCACTACAAACCGTTTTTGTTATGTTAATCAACTGTCAACTGTCCCAGGTCAACTGTCAACTGTCCCAGGTCAACTGTCAACTGTCCCAGGTCAACTGTCAACTGTTTTTCAAGCTTGTCATATCTCAAATCCAGATTCAACCCGTCATTTGCCGTAGTCAATTGTTACAAAAAAGATACAAAAGCATCTATTTCTCCTCGCAACTCGTCTTACTCTATATCGAGTCCGAATGATTAGCGACTATTTTATCAGGGACAATGCAACACTTAACTCAGCATGATTTTCAAATTTTTTCAGGATGCTTACAGGAACTCTACAAAACTTGTACCGTTGAGGATTTCTCATCTCATCTGCTGGCGATCGTCTCGAAGGTTATTTCCGCAGTAGATTACACCTACACCACCCTCTCCTTCGAGAATAGCAAGACTACCTCCCTCGACTATAAACCCGCCCCTGGGTTCGATCGCCTTGATACAGTGAATTTTGAGAAAGTTGCTCACCAGCATTTTTACGAAAACCCTCTAGTCGGTAATTATCTCCGAACTCGTGACAATCGAGCGCATAAGGTTTCAGACTTCTTAAACGAGCAGCAACTGCACCGTCTGGAAGGATTGTATGGAAAGGTGATGCAGCCTAGAGGAATCAAGGATCTGATCGCAGTTTCACTACCTCTTGCTTTGGCTGCTAAATCTGCGAGCAAGCTCTACTCTGGACAAGATGATATTATTGCGATTACACTTTTGGGAGATCGGATTTTTACTGAGCGCGATCGCTATTTATTCAATTTACTGCACCCTCATCTGGTACAAGCCCAGCAAAACATGAATCAGTTTACCCAAATAGAACAGGAGTGGGTAGAACAGCGTCATACTCTGGAGGCATTAGGAATTATTTCTCTCAACGGAGATGGGCAAGTTCAATTCATGAGCGAACGAGCTTTGCATTGGCTGAAACAGTATTTTCAAGACTCACATTTTTCAACAAAATGTTTGCCAGACAATTTGCAGAGATGGGTTAAATATCAGTTGTCGCTGGTAACACCAAGTGATGAAATCCCTGCACCTCATTTACCGCTGAAATTAGAACAAGCAGGAAAACAATTAATTGTACGCTTTCTGACTGAGCAACCGCTGGAAAAATATCTATTGTTGCTTGAAGAAGAGGAGTTTTTAACTCTATCATCCGTATCTTTGGAATTCCTAGGATTAACCAAGCGGGAAACAGAAGTATTGTTTGAGGTGACGCAAGGTAAGACTAATCCAGAAATTGCGGCAACACTGAGTCTGAGTATTGGTACAGTCAGAAAGTATTTAGAACATATCTACTCAAAGCTGGGAGTACAAACTCGTGCGGAGGCGGTAGTAAGTGCTTTGAAACAGCTTGGGAAACTTCGTTAAAGTGGGAATTTACTGATTGTATTCCCAAAGGAGTTGTTAGGATGGATAAGAATTCCGGCTTCTTAGTAGAATCGGCTCATTTTCCAAAATCGATTTCTATCTCTCTTTGGTTACTTTAGGTGATTTAAAAATCATGTCAAATCTTGTGAATCCAGAAGATTATGATTCGATCGCCCAGACGAATGACGAGTCGATCGCACTTGCGATCGCGATTACGGTAATTCCTCAAGAAAACCGGTACACACTGGTTTTTGCGAGAATCTCCCAAGTGCGATCGAACATTTGCTCGATCGAATGGTGCGGCCCTCAGTCGATTGTAGATTTTCAACAGTTGACAGTTGACAGTTGACAGTTGACAGTTTGAGAGCTACCTCTACCCTTAAGTCAGAGAATTGGAGTAATGAATCGTCTTTTTAATTTCTCCCTCAAATGGTTCCGGCTTTCAACCAATTCTTTCTGGTAGATTTTAGATTTACTTTTTTTTAGCGAAAGATGAGAATACCACAGCAAAAGCAGATCGAGCTAATTGATTTTAGCCGAGAACTGACATCAGATTTTCTGTTACCTCAGCGGGAGCATCTCAGTTTTGCATTTGTAGTGCTGTCGGGAGCTCGCGTGCTTTATAAAGCACGCGAGCGAGACGCTCGCACTGCGTAAAAAATGCTTTTTACCAAATTGGGATGCTGCCCGAACATCAAGCTACTTGGCACGTTATTGCTCATTTTGCAAAACTAGGATAAAGCGTTGCCATCCCTTGCGGTTCGTGGCTGTATTTCCCACTTTGCGAAGGTGTGTATGTCTCGTTATACAAACAGAGGCTATCAGGATTTTTCAACACAAACTGCATCATCCGCCGATGGGCTTCACCTCGGAAAAACTGTTTCAGATCGGCTTCTGAACGCCAGTAACTCACCATAATCACTTCCTTTGGCCCACAAATTCCTGCTTTCACTTGCACGCAGCCTTCAGCTTTACCAGTCGAAGTGCCGATCGACACTAGATTTTTCCACATCCAGAAAAACCCCGCGCGATCGCGTGCCACAAAGCCGTTGACAAACACCACTGCTTCCGGGCGATCCGGCAAATCGATCTGGTAAATCGAATATCTGTTTGCATTTGCCATCTTCAAACTCCTTGAAAATCTTACTACCTGGAAATTACATATTCAATCTCACGATTATTCACTAAATTGAATATACAATTTATGATATATTCAACTTAGTGAGTATGTCAACCCCTAGCCTATGTCTCTTAGCTATGCCATTCTGTCAGTCTTAGTAAGCGCCCCCAGCAGTGGCTACGACCTAGCCAAGCGCTTCAATCCCTCTGTGGAAGGATCGGTTGGTTTTTTTTGGAGTGCCAGCTTCCAGCAGATTTACCGAGAATTGAGCCGCCTCGAAGAAAAGCAGTGGCTGCAAGCCGAATCCGTACAGCAGGAAAATCGACCCGACAAACGTATCTATACCGTGACGGGATTGGGTAAACAGCAGTTGTGTCAATGGATTGCTGAGTCGGAGGAGATGGCACCAATCAAAGATGAGTTACTCGTCAAACTCTATGCTGGCTATCTGGTGTCTCCTCAGATAATCGTGGCAAAACTCGAAGTGCACCGCCAGCAACATCAGCAGCGATTAATGATTTATCAACAAATTAAAACCCAGGAATTTACAAATCCCCAAAAGTTGTCAAACAGCCTAAAATTTCAGTACATGACTTTACTGCGCGGGATTCACTACGAAACAGGCTGGCTAGCTTGGTGTGACGAGATCCTGCTGTTGCTGCAATAAGTGCAAGGCGAAGGCAATTTTTTACTAAAATTCTGCAATTTTCTCCTAGATTCCTGAGTGGTAACTTTTCTAAAGTATTAGCAGCAGTTTCGCCAGGTAGAAAGATGATCCAAATTCAAACGACAAATATGACCCTCCCTCTCTGGGGTTTGGTAATTTTCATCCTGTGGACGATCGCAATTGTCATCGCCCTCATAGCAGTCAGGATTCGGCATCTATCTGCGGGCGGATCTCCCAAAGATTTTGGTACACAAAACGATGAAAGCTTGCTGTGGCGACTATTTAGAGTACAATCTAACTTGATAGAAAACCTGCCTTTGTATTTGGGAGTTTTTTTTATGCTAACAGTTAGGGGCGTCTCTGGAATAGCCGTAGATTCGCTGATTGTTGCCTACATTGTATTTCGGCTGCTGCATTCAATGATTCACATCGCCAGTCTCAATCCCATGTTTAGGGTATTAAGCTTAGGGATGCAGTTAAGCTGCTTGTTAGCCTTAATTGTTATGGCAGTTTTGTAGTTGATGACTTACACAACGAACACATATATTGTAGGGTGCGTCAAGCCCACAATCTAATTATTTCGCACGCAGCCTAAGTCTGACGCACCTTACTTACAAGTCTATAGATCGTCTAAAATTACTGTCTGTGATTTCGCTAACCAACCTAAATTATGGAATCGCGTTAGCAATCTTTGGCTGGTATAATAATAAGCTGTTTTAGTTTTTACATTTTGGACTGACTCGCGTCCCCAGGCCACAAAAGTTGGATTATTTTTGAGATTTAGTTTAAATACTGAGCGAGCTTATTTTTAAACATAAATCGTAATCTTTTTAAAATTTAACAGTTAATTTTCCGCAATCCCCCTGACAACTGCTGTATCAAAAGGCTAAGCTAGATACAAGCTTAAACTTCCTTTTCTAGAGACAAACCGCAGCCAATTTCACTCGCCTTTTAACTATGGCAAAAGAATTAGCAATAGACACTCGCGGACTTACCAAACAATTCGATCGCCATATTGCCGTCAATGACATCGACTTGCAAGTCGCCGCTGGCGAAATCTGCGGACTCATCGGCCCCAACGGTGCGGGCAAAACTACCTTGCTGCGAATGTTGGCCTCCGCTGAAGAACCTACTACAGGGGAGATTTACATCAACGGCAAACGCTTGTTGCGCGATCGATCTAATCCCACTCTCAAACAGCGCATCGGTTTTCTTCCCGACGATTTTCCGCTTTACGACGATTTGACTGTTTGCGATTATTTAGATTACTTTGCCAGACTCTACAACCTGCGACAACCCCGGCGCAGAGAGCGCATCTATGCAGTTTTAGAACTCGTGCAATTAACCAACAAGCGCAACAGCTTAATTTCCACTCTGTCGCGGGGAATGAAGCAGCGCCTGAGTTTGGGGCGCACGATTATTCACGAACCGCTGTTGTTGCTGTTAGACGAACCAGTTTCGGGTTTAGATCCGATCGCGCGATCGCAATTTCGCGAAATCATCAAATCCTTGCAACAAGCCGGGATGACCGTAGTCATATCATCCCACGTTCTCAGCGATTTAGCCGAACTTTGCACCTGGGTAGGGATTATGGAATTGGGCTATCTTGTGGAAAGCGCCCCTTTACAAGAACTTTACAAACGCCTCGGGAAACAGCAAATTTTCCTGTCAACTTTGGGCAATATAGAAGCACTGACATCCGAACTCAAGAACTTTCCTTGGGTTGAAAGTTGGGAAATAGTGCCGGAAACTCAGCAGGTGTGCGTTCATTTTTCAGGAAGCCGGGAAGATGCAGCGAATTTATTGCGATCGCTCGTCAATGCCAATATTCCCCTCACCGAATTTCACTGCACTCAAGAAGACTTAGAAACTATCTTTCTGAAAATGGGACACAAACAAGCATCTTAAATAGCCTTGGACGCACGGGCGGTCAAAAACCTGGTTTTTACCAAAATCTTTCATCGGAGCCACGAGACTCACAAAAAAACCCGGTTTCTGTGGTCTAAATGAGTTCAATGGGTGCATCTGGGTTTTGAAGAGGGCGAAGCATGACCGCATATAAGTTATAGGACTTACGCATTGACAAAATCACAAAATAGTGCATTGATAAATATGAGTGGTCTACTTTCCAGGTATTTGACAATGAGAAAAACTACCAAACCCTC
>NZ_JAEQCF010000114.1:0-13523 GCF_020738625.1 Microcoleus sp. PH2017_09_SFU_O_A | reverse complement strand
CTTTATTAAGCTTTGTTAAATACAGAAGGCGGTTGAAACCGCTACCGACTTATCCCCATGTCTAAAGCCAGGGGCTTGCGTCTCGCTCTTTGGTCAACAACTAATATTTTTCTAATACAAAATTTTGTTTTTAGCCAATAATAGCCAAAAACTGGTCATTTTTCCCTCAGCAAGGCTAAGATGTGGCTGCAAACTATTTTCCTGACACTCGCGTCTCTCGAAACAGCGATGCTATCGTGGTTGTTACCTGTAATTATTTTTGAAGGCATTTTTTTTTAACACGGGTGCTTCGCGCAAACAGGTAAAACTTAGTCTTGATAGATCCTGAGCAACCCAAAGCTCAGCTTGAGTTTGCTCGTACATCACAGCCACAATTTCACACTAAAAATTTATGGAATCTCTCGCCTACCTCGAACTTGCTCTTGTTTGCGAAGCACCCGCACAAGAGTTGAAAATTTTTGATCCTCCCAAGTGGCAAAACCTATCGACTCAGACTTATGTCCGTTTGCTGTCTCTGGCTTTGATGCTGTCGGTTTTGAGCGCAGCCGGTTCGGCTTTTGCTCAAATAGATCCAGGAAATCCCAATTTGCGCTCTGTTCAAGACAGATTGCGGGATCTTGGCTATTTTCCTAGATCTTCTACTGGTCAGCTCGGCCCGGTAACAAAACAAGCTCTGACTAACTTTCAACGAGACTATCAACTGTCGCTGACTGGTAAGCCCGATCGATCTACGGTGATAGCGCTCAACAGTTTAGACGAGGACGATCGATCTTTTAAAACTACTTATACAAACTATAGCTATAACGAGCTGCGTTATGGAGACTCGGGTGCAGATGTTACCACTCTCCAGCGCAGGTTGAAAGAGCTAGGCTACTTCAACACGCATCCCACAGGGAGTTTTCGCGAAATTACTCTCAATGCGGTGAGATACTTCCAGCGCATTAATCGACTGCGGGTGACTGGAGTTGCTGACAGGCAAACTTTAGCCTTGCTGTTTGCTTCCACCAGGCCAACTCCCCCCGTTACTCCTCCTGATATTTCGGAAAATGGCGGTTGCAAGGGGCTGCGGTTCGGCGACAGAGGGGCGACGGTAGACTTGATCCAGCGGCAGTTAAAAGCTTTAGGCTATTTTGAGGGCGGCATTGACGGCAAGTTTCGCGAACGCACTCTCTACGCTGTGACTCGTTTTCAGCAAGATTTCAATCTGGTTTCTGACGGCTGCGCTGACACTGCTACTTTGAAGGCGATAGATGCCCAGATGAGGGAAGCTGAAATTACTTTATATCCAGGAGAAAATGACGATCAGAGTAATAATGCTGGAGATTTTCTGGATTTGGGCGACACAGGTCGAGAAGTAGAATTGTTGCAGCGGCGGCTGCAACAATTGGGTTATTACAGGAGCCAGATTCACGGTTGGTTCGATCGACCAACTCAAGAAGCTTTGATCGGATTTCAGAGAGATAGCGGGCTGTCCGGGACTGGCACAGTAGATCGCAGCACTCGATCGGCTTTGAGACAAGCCAACAAGCAGGCTGCAAAGCCGCAGCAGCCCGTCGCAACGGGTCTGCGACGGGGGGATACTGGGCCTGGTGTCCGACAGCTTCAGTCTGCGCTCAGAAGTCTGGGGAAAAACCCTGGCCCGGTGAATGGAGTATTTGGAGCCGAGACTGAGTGGGCGGTGCTGTCCTTTCAACGCGAGCGCAATTTGTCCCCGGCTACGGGTATTGCCACTCCGGCAACTTTGGCCGCAATCCAAAAGGGGTTAGCTGGGCGAGTTACTGTTCCTGCTGTGCCGATTAGCAGCAGTGTCAATTCTCGATCGAGCATTCAGCAATTACAAACGCGGCTGCAAGGCCTCGGCTTTTACACGGGTTCCGTCACCGGAGTTTTGGATGCTCCGACGAAAGACGCGCTCGATCGAGCTCAGCGCAGTTACGGGGTGAGCAGCAAGGATTTGTTGAGCCAAACTTTTTAGCAGCGGACTTGCGGGTGTTACGTCAAAGCCATCGGGTTTCTGGTTTCCGACTCATTCTGGAAATGATATATTTTCCTTCAGAAACCCGGTTTCGGCGTAACTGCGAATCACACTTGCGCCGAGTTTCGTTAATAATTCTAACCAGCCGTACTTGAAATGCGAAAATAGTGTATTCTCACTCGATTGCATCAGGGGCACTGTTGCCATTCTGGGCGATCGACCTCGGACAAGACCAATTGCTGGAAACCAAAGACGGCCATCCCATCCGCAAAGCTTCATGGCACACCGTATGAATCGTTAACTGGCAGTCTAGCAGGTGCAACCCAGACTTTTCAGCTTGTTTCATCCCAATTTTCAAAATCGAATCGTTGTTAAATTCGATCGTTCTGTTGCACTGAACGCAGACTAGGTGGTGGTGGTGGTGCGGGTAAGGCTGGTTTATTTCATAGTGTTTGTGACCTTCAGCTAGTTCGAGTTCGCGGAGCAAGCTCATCCTTGCCATTAACTTTAAAGTTCGGTAAATGGTGGACAAGCTAATGTTTTCGCCACGATTTTTTAACAAAGTGTACAAATCCTCCGCACTCAGGTGGTTGCCTTTGGGGAGGTTCTGAAACACGTGCAAGATGGTTTCCCGTTGGGGAGTCATCCGCCAGCCTTTGTCATTGAGTTCGGATTTGAATGAGGACGCGGTGTAAAGTGCCATAGTGACCCTCTCAAGAAAGTCTGCCTATTGACAATCATACACAGCGATCGAGATATTTTGCAAATATGCGAGCTTATTGAAAAAAGCTTGGGGTAAAAATTTAGTTTTTGATAATTTTTGACGGCACACATACCATAAAGCCTTAGAGTAACCCATAATTGGAGTAAATTGGAATAAATCACAACATTCCACCTATAGTTCACTTTTTCAACTCCTCCGTAGTCGCTTCCTTCAGTTTGTGGGGCTAGCCCAACCAAATAGAGCGTAGTGGAAAGGAATTTTTAGGCAGTTTACCCAAGCCTCGTACAATTAAAGTGGTAGTCGCCAAACACCGTTCTAGTTTAATTGCACACCTCAAGCATTACTGCTGTAGGCTTTTTTGATGAAGCATCACCTCTGAAAGATGGCGCTTAATTGCTTTTAGAGCCACATTACGAGCGGCATTTAAACCACTATGAGCTTTGTACCCATCCACAGTTGCTACTAATGCAGCCCCCGGTCGATAGCTATCAAACTCAGTCGGGCTTGAAGGGAATTTGCATCCTCTCCAGACAGGCTCGCCCCAAGGGGTAAGACGGCTCGTATTCATCGGACTAACGCGAGTTGTGAGAATTGCATAATCTTGATAAGCAATTCGTTTGACTTGTTCATAGATTTTGCCTTTCAACCAGTAAGCACGTTTTTGATTTGAGCGTCTTGAATATTTCCCGCGTTTGGGTCGCAAATTTCCCAGATGCTCAAAGCTAATCACATTTGCCCGCCAATGATTGGCCAACTCAACAAGCTCGCGGGATACGGCTCTTGAATATTCAATTTCCACAGCAGATAAAGAGTCCCATGCTTTTTTAGCAAAGCCACGGGAAATGATTCCCGTTTTGCCCATTTTGATGGCGATATTTCCTAGATTCCGCTTCCTACGAGCTACATGACGCGACTGGTTAATGAAATGTCTAGCGACTTCAGTCGTTTCGCCTCTGTCGTTGGTTTCTAGGATGCTAGCAATGACGATGAACTTGTCGAGATCCATGTCAATTCCGCAGGTCCGAAACGTGCTTTTTGCCATGATTCCTTTGATGCCACCCGTAGCAGGAACGTATTTTTCAAGTGGAAAAACTATCCACAAAGAACCGTTTTGAACCTGCACTCTAGGGGAGCCTTTTACCCATTGGGTCGGAACGTCAGGGCATTGATACTGATGTTTTATCCACTTCCATGAATCGCCTACCAGCATCTTTAGAACAATAGAAAAACCATCATCCTCTTTCCACATCCCAGCATCGTACTGAGGGTTAAAGTTAAACGCTCCTTGATGGAGCGGTGGCTTGTGGTGCTTGAGCCTTTTTGGGCGATTCAACCATTTTTGATAGGTTGAATTCCAGCTTTTATAAGCACCAATTGCTTGCCTGATGGCTGCTCTCTTCATCCCAGAAGGAAAGCCTTTTACGAAAGGATGATTAGCCGTGAGTAGCTCGTAGTAACGCCAGCCTCCATTTTCTTTTGTCAGGATGCCTTGAGGAGCTTCGGCAATTAGTAGGAAATAGAAATGAACTATCTCGTTATAGGCTGCCTTAGTTGGCTGCATATCAAAACCAGAACGAAGCAATTTCGCCTTGACTGACTTAGTGGCAATGGAAAATCCTTTTTGAGGTTTTAGCATCTTTCGACCTGAGATGTTTGTTGAACTCTGATTTTCAAATCAAGTTGCAAAGCCGATCTATTGACTTACCCCAATATACTCCAATATTCGTGTTTCTAGTAATTAGACAGAGAAATCGTGTAGAAGTAATAATTTTTTCTTCTGCTTTATGCTTTCTGTCTTCTGCCTTCTACCTAGATCCAGAAACGGACATTACCAATACACTGACATACTCCCGAACCTTGAGGAATCGGGATTCTGGATTCAAACAGACAAAGCAAGCATCGCTTGTTTGATATTGCCTAGCCCTATAGGTTGATGCCTCAACCTATAGGATTGTTTTGGGATTCTAGAGTTGAGACCGGATTTTTAGATCTCGCGCATCCACAATACATACCCTATGATGAAAGCCGTCCTATAAGGACGAAGCCTTAAACCCTATTTGTCAGTAAATGCACACCAGCTAATTTAAGTCAGAGACTCAAGATAGTCGCGCACGCGGTTGCGACGCTTGGGTTGGCGGAGTTTTTGCAAAGCTTTGGCTTCAATTTGGCGGACTCGCTCGCGGGACAAGTCCAGAGCTCGACCGATTTCTGCCAACGAGTAGGGGTGTCCGTCGCCCAAACCAAAGCGCATCAGAATAACATCTCGTTCGCGGCTAGTCAAATCTGCCAACAATTGTTGCAAGTCGCGGTGCAGAGCTTCTCGCATCAGCATTTCTTCTGGCGAGATGCTGTCGGTTTCGAGTAAGTCGCCCAACTCTGTATCTTTTTCGTTGCCCACTTTAGTTTCCAGAGAAACAGAGCGAGGAACTCGCAGCAATACTTCCCGAACTTGAGCGGCAGTCATGTCCAATTCGACGCCGATATCTTCGATCGTAGCTGTGCGACCTTTTTCTTGAGATATTTTGCGCTGGGCTTTCTTGATTTTGTTAAGTTTTTCGGTGATGTGGACGGGGAGGCGGATGGTGCGGCTTTGAGTCGCGATCGCCCGCGTGATTCCCTGGCGAATCCACCAGTAGGCGTATGTGCTAAACCGATAGCCCCGTGTCGGGTCGAACTTTTCGACAGCTCGTTCCAGTCCGAGAGTACCTTCTTGTATTAAATCGAGCAATTCTAAACCGCGATTTTGATATTTTTTTGCCACGGAAACCACCAGGCGCAAATTCGCCTTAATCATGTGGTCTTTAGCTTCGATGCCTTCAGCTTGAATTTTTTCGATCGCCTCTACCGTCATCTCGGCCAATTCTGCCCACTGGCGCTTGCCTTCGGCCATAATTCGCTTGAGTTCTGGCACGTCACTGATGCCTGCGGTTAATGCCCAGCGTTCCAGGGAAGGTTTGTGTCCCAATTGTGCAGACAGGCGATCGCGCACTTCTATTAAATGCACGAAGCTTTGAATCAGCCCTTCTTCCTGGGAAGCGACGGTGTTGCGCAATTCCAGCAATTTGATGTAGCGCTGAACTTTTTGAGCTTCGGAGACTTCTTCGTCTCTACCCAAGAGACGCACCCGACCGATTTCCTGTAAGTACAGGCGCACTAAATCTGTAGTGCGGCGGCTAGCGTTTTTTTGCAATTTGGATGCTGTGTCTGCATCTTCAGTCTCTGCTGAGTCTTGGTCGATGGGTTCGTCTCCAGCTTCTTCAGCATCTTCATCCAACACATCTACATCTTGCAAGGGATTGACTCGCAGTTGTTCGTCGAATTCAGCTTGAGCGTAAAAAGAGGTGGCTGGCATAGTGATTTTCTCAATGGCTCCGGGTGAAAAGATGCTACGCTTAGCGGTTATTTATAATTATGATGCCCACTTTGTTAAGACGAAGCATCACCGCTGTTTGTTTCTTTACTAACTTTTCTGACTTTTGTGCTGTTGGAGAGATCGAGCTTTGGCTGCCCCACTTGTTTTACCAAGATTCGGGAAAACGCTAAGAACTTTCTGATGTAACAGTTTGAAGCCCCGAAAAGTGCGTTGTACTTCTTTGTTTATATAGCTAGTATAGATAGAGACTGGCTATAAACAAGTGACCAAGGTCAGAAGTTAAGTTAATCTTCATCACCAATAACCTCGTTCCCGATCACTTCGCCAAAATAGGGATTTTTTTAATAAAACTTTATATAATTCGGGGTTCTTGATTAAATACCCCACAGCTCACAGGAAGCTTAATCCCTTGCACCATATGAGATTCATGGTTTTTTGAGTCTCCCTTATCGAGTTGGCAGTTAAGGGAAAAACCGGGTTTCCTGACAAAAATTCGGCATTTCAACCCAGGAATTCCAGGAAAAAACCCGGTTAATCGATGTATTTGGCGTAGGTTGGGAGTTGGATGTGGCGATCGATCTATAACTTTTTTGGTGTTGGCTGGGGCTTCCCATTTAACCTCACCCAATATGATCGGCATCAAAAACCGGGTCTTTTGAACTCCCGCTGGCACAGAAAGCGTAGGTTTTTCCTCGCCGTTACCTATTGGTGAAAAGTTAAGAATGGCATTGCATTTGTCAATCAGTAAGATTACCGAAAAAACTGTTTTTTTAGGAGTGTAAAATTCGCAATTTGGGGGCGAGGGGCGATCGATATGGCACTCCGGACGTTAGGGAAGCTTGCAGCTATATCGATCGCCTAAATCTCAGTTTTTCACCCAAAATTAGAGCAAGCTGTAAGTATAATTGCTGAGGAGCAAATGCTTCCCTAGGTTAAATTGTCACCGAATAGCATGGGTTTGAAGCCCTTACTCAGGTCGGCAGATTGTGATAAGAGCGGAGTTTAAATCTCCGTTCTTATCACTTCGCTGTCAACTGTCAACTGTCAACTGTCAACTGTTTAACAATGCTGTTACGCGATCGAGTTTGAGTGACAATCATTCTCTCTCGCGCCAGTTCAGTTAAACTTAAATTACTAGCGCGGGTAAAGTTTCATCAATTCTCTCACCTGTTCGGCGTGATAGGAACTGCGAGTTAAGGGAGAAGCGACAACTTGCAAGAATCCCAAAGATTCGCCAAACTCTCTCCAAGCATCAAACTGTTCCGGCGGCACAAAATTTTCAACGTTCAAGTGCTTTTGAGTCGGTTGCAGGTACTGTCCCACGGTCAAAATATCGCAGCCAACAGCCCGCAAGTCCTGCATCGCCTCGCGAATTTCGGCATCTGTTTCTCCCAGTCCCACCATAATCCCGGATTTGGTGTAAACCCCAGGTGCGAGTTCGCGGCTGCGTTGCAATAGTTCCAGGGTGCGATCGTACTTTCCTTGCGGCCGCACCTTGCGGTAAAGTCGCTTTACGGTTTCGGTATTGTGGTTGAGTACCTCGGGCCGGGCTGCGAGAATAATTTCTAAAGCTTGCCAGTTGCCGCACAAGTCGGGAATCAAAACTTCTATAGTTGTATCGGGCATTGTCGATCGTACAGCTTGAATGCACTCGACAAACTGAGACGCGCCCCCATCCGGCAAATCGTCGCGGTTAACAGAAGTAATCACAACGTGATTGAGTTTGAGTCGCTGCACCGCCTGCGCCAATCTTTGGGGTTCCGTCGGATCTAAAGCTTGGGGCTTTTTCTCAAAATCGATATCGCAGTAAGGACAGGCGCGGGTACAAGCCGGCCCCATAATCAAAAATGTAGCAGTACCTGCGTTGAAGCATTCGCCGATGTTCGGACACGACGCCTCCTCGCAAACCGTATTCAGGGATAAATCCCGCAAAATTTCTTTGACGTTGCCGACGCGCTCCCATTGGGGGGCTTTAACTCGCAACCACTGGGGCTTAACTGTCACGCCTGCCTCCGTCTGAGTAGTGTTTTACAAAACATTATACTAGGAGGTTGCTAAGTTTTGACTTAAAAATGTGATATCATAAAAATCTATTGACTAATTTCGGGATGTAGCGCAGCTTGGTAGCGCACCTCGTTCGGGACGAGGGGGTCGCAGGTTCAAATCCTGTCATCCCGATTGTTAAAGTAAATCGGATATTCCGCAGCAATTTCGAGGCAGAGCCTCTGGATATTCATTACCAGGCTCTGCCTGGTAACGAGAAACAAGCGCAACTGCGAACGAGTCTTTTAAACGCTCAAATTGCGCCGCAAAAAGCTTTCTAGGGATTCCATTCTCATGCCGTAAATAGATTCTAAGTGCTGGACTTCTTCGGGAGTGCAGAAAAACTCGTTAGCCAGCAATACCCGCAAAGTTCCCAAGCCTTTTTGAGCTTGAGGGTTCAATAAACCCACGGCATTTCGCAATCCGTCAAAGACAACCATTGGCGGGTTAATTACGATCGGTTCGCGCTTGAATAAGCGGCCAAAAATGCGGGCAATGTCGTCTCTGGTCAGCACATCGGGGCCGCCGACTGGTAAAATTTGGTTGCGCGCACCTTCTACTGTTGGCGAGTCTACGGAAATCTTTGCTAAGTCGTCGGTACTGACAACAGAGGTGCGGTTTTTGCCGTCGCCAATCAGCAGGTAAAGTCCGGTTTCTCGAAATCTTTCTGCTAGGGGCAGCAAACTCGAAGCGAAACCGGCTGGCCGCAAAATGGTATAATTTAATCCGCTGTTTTGCAGGTATTTTTCGACTTCTCGCTTGGCTTTGAATACTGCTGAATCTTCGTATCCGCGATCGACTCCCAGTACAGAAAGAAATACAAAGTGCTCAACTCCGGCTTCTTTGGCGCAGTCGATCAGTTCTATGTTGGCGCGGTAGTGTACTGCTTGAACGTCGCCGCCGGTGCCGTGGGTGCTGATGATGTACTGCACTCCTTGGCAAGCTTTTTTGATATCTTTGTCTTGTTTCAAGTCGCCGATAAAAATTTCGGCGCCTCGGTTTTCTAGTTCTGAATAGCGAGAAGCGAGGCGAACAAATGCGCGGACAGGTTTGTCTTGCTGTCTGATTTCTCGTACTATTCGGCGGCCTAGTGGGCCTGTTGCTCCAGTTACTAAGAACATGATTTTTGGGTGTTGGTTGTTATAGAAGAAGGAAGAAGAAAGAAGCTAGGGTTTTAGAAACCCGGTTTCTTAAATTTCTCGTTGCTTAACCTAAGATTTATGTTAGAAACCGGGTTTCTTTTGCCAAGCATCACCTAGGGTTTTAGAAACCCGGTTTCTTGAATTTCTCGTTGCTCAACCTAAGATTTATGGTAGAAACCGGGTTTCTTTTGCCTTAGTCCTATTTATAACTGATAAATCAAATTTCGACAATTACGGGGGCGTGGTCGCTGGGTTTAACTAATTTTCTGGGAGCCATGTCTATTGTACAGTTTTTTGCTTGTTCGTACAAGGGCAAACTGAGATAATGGTGGTCGATTCTCCAGCCGTTGTTGCGGGGAAATGCGGCGGCGCGGTAGTCCCACCAGCTATAATGTCCGCCTTCTGATGTGAATTTGCGAAAGGGGTCGTTTAATCCTAATTCGGTGATTTCTGTTAATGCTTGGCGTTCGGGTATTGATAGGCCAACGGAGTTTGCAGCAGCTTTGGGATTGTATATATCTCGATCGTCCGGTACGATGTTGAAGTCGCCACAAATGCACAGGTTGGGCGATTTGTCTAGTGCTATTTTCAGGTATTCTTGCAGCAGTTTGAGCCAATGCAGTTTGTATTGATACTTCTCGGAACCAACCTCGGAACCGTTGGGAACGTATACGGAAATGATGCAAATATCGTCTATAACCCCGGCTATGAGGCGCTTTTGTTCGTCGAAGCTGCCGACGGTTGCGTCGCCGAGAATGGGGGCAAATCCGGCGCTGACTTGTGACAGGGGCGATCGGCTAAAAATAGCGACGCCGTTGTAGGATTTTTGACCGGAGATGTAGCAGTTGTAGCCGATGTCGAGGAAGGGTTGCAGGGGAAAGTCTTTGTCTGTAACTTTGGTTTCTTGCAAGCAGAGAACGTCGATTTGGTTGGTTTGCAACCAGTTAGTAATGTGTTCTATGCGGATGCGAATTGAGTTGACGTTCCAGGTGGCAATTTTCATTATAGTAAGTAATAGATTAGTCGATTTTAGATTTTAGATTTACTCTGCATCGGAGTGCGATCGGGATGCTCGTGAGCGATGGTCGCCAGTGGGACGCTCTATAGTATAGTACAGTTTGAGGCTGGTGAGTTCGGATGTGCGATCGGCGAAGCTATCCCGAGCGTGAATCGCACGTAAGCGCATTGAGGCAGATTTGGCTGATAGCATGGCGCAAGCTGAGGGATATGGGGTCTTCCTAGAAATTGAACTTCACACCCTGTGATACAATAAATTTAAGCAAGAAATTGTTTTCTTATTAACTTTTTATCTTTTAAGGGTTATGACAACAATTACAATTCAAGTTGATGAAGATATTAAGAAGGCGTTTGAAGGGGCTACTCCTGAGACTCAGAAACAGTTAAGCTCGATCATTCAATTGTTTTTGAGAGAAAATTTACACAACAAAACTTTAACAGAGGTAATGGCAGAAATTTCTGATAAAGCACAACAGCGCGGCTTGACACCAGAAATATTACAGGAGATTTTAGCCGATAATGACGAATAGATTTGCGATCGATACTAATGTTTTAATCAGTGCTTTGCTTTTTAAAACCTCAGTACCATTTTGGGCGATCGAATTGGCAGAAAAACAAGGAATAATTTTATATTCTGAAGCGACTTTAAAAGAATTAGAGCAAGTTCTGAATCGTCAAAAGTTTAACAAGTATCTTTCTTTAGAGGACAGAAAGGTATTTTTGCTGAAATTTATCAGTTCTTCTCAGTTAGTCTCTATTACCGAAAAAATCGCAGTGTGTCGAGATGAAAAAGATAATAAGTTTTTAGAGTTGGCTGTTAGTGGTAATGCCAATATAATTGTTACGGGGGATATGGATTTGTTGATATTAAATCCTTTTAGGACAGTAGAAATTATTACTCCCGATATGTTTATTGATAGATTTAGTTAATCGCCAACTCAGTCAGTTATTAATGCTGGTTTTTCAGATACTCAATCAATACAGGCTGGAGTGTGAAAAGTGTTTTCTGACCTTGTTTCACTTTTTCAATTAATAAACGCCGTCCCAAGGATTGCACAGCTTGTAATAATGCTGATGGGGATAATTCGAGATGGGCTGAAATTTTTGATATTTCAACTGGTGCAGCTTCACTAGCTAACGAGGATATCACTTGTTTTTCTGGTTCGGTTAGCCGATCGCACTGCTGCTCCAATAGTGATTCTAAGTCACCTAAGAATAGGGTATCATAGGATAAGAATTCGGAAACGCTGCCGCCGAATAAGTCTTGAATCAATGTGGCAATTATATTTAACCATAAGGGATTGCCTCGGTAAAGGTCGATTAGTTCTGACCATTTCTCCGGTTCTGCTAAACCTTTTTCTCTGAATATTTCTTGTGCTTCCGTGCCTAAACCGTTGAGTTGCAGCGATTTGCAGGGGCGGTTTTCGCCTTCTAAGGCGGCTATTTCTCTGGGTTTTTCCCAACTCAGTAGGATTAGGCAACTGTTGTGGGATGATTCTGCTATTTGTTTGAAGAATGTGCCGTAATTTTCATAGCCTGGTTGGTAGTGGCCTGCGAGTTGTTGGCTGCTGAAGATGGTTTGGATATCATCGAGTACGATCAGACAGCGGTGCGATCGCAGATATTCTAGTAGGGGCAATCCCCCCGTGGTTGCCCTTTCTTCGGGGGAGGGGGCGGGCACGGGGGCACCGCCCCTACAGAATTGAATTAAGTCGGTTTGGAGTGATGCCAGGGGTGGGGAGTTGCGGAAACTGCGGTAAATAATGCGATCGAATTCGTGTTGAATTTGTGGGATTAGTTGGAGAGTTAGGGCAGTTTTGCCAATACCGGATAAGCCGTATATGGTGATGAGACGGGTGCGGGTTAAAATCCAGTTTTCGAGGGTGGAGAGTTCGGATGTGCGGTTATAGAATAAGTTGGGTTCTGGTGCGTCGCCTAAGTCTTGACAGATTATAGGTTCAGTATTCTCTGGGTTATAGGAGGGCGATTGCTTTGTGGAACTTCCGAAGATTGCAAAGTTTCTCCACACACATTGACGTTACCATTACCAATTTGTACACAGTTCCCAGAATTTGAAATATTAGATGCTATCCATTTCTCCCACCTAGATCTAAAATTCAACTTAGTCACGTCTTCTTCTAATGCAACTGACAGTAATTTCCATAATTTGAAGCCAACCTCTTTAATATATTTTTCTGAGCGATGGTTGCGCTGGGCAATTTCCCTATATTTTTGATTATCCCAAGCACCGCGTAAAATAGCTTTTTGCAGACTGTCTAATTGTTGGCCAGTTGTAGTAAAAGTCAAATGATTGGCAATTTGTAAGACTTCTTCGATGTCCATTGGTCTGGTTTATACAAGGATTTCCATCGATTATAACCTAACTAAATATGACTTTATAGGTTTTGATCAACTAAATATGGTTTTTTATGGCTTAGTTGAGATAAAAATATCTACCAAAAATGACTTTTTCCGACTTGACAAAATTTAGCTCTTAAACAAAAATTGATATTGAAAGGGTAAATCTTATACAAATCACTACTGACCCATACCAGTAATGACCGCGCTAAGTATTCTGGAACACGCCTTACTTTGAAGGAATAGACCAAGCTTGAGGATGCAAAAGCCAAATTCGTTATGCTTGATTAAGCAGGGTGCAACTTTACAACACGTATGAGTGGCAGTATTGCGTATATTCTCGACAAAACGGGTTACTTTGCAACCCGCTGTAACACCTCTACGGTCTAACTTGAAAGACTAGAGGAAGCTTTTGATTGAGGAATACTACCAATGACGTTAATTAAGGAAAATACCCTATGTCATATAATCAGTCGATCCAATCACAACTGCATCAACTATTGCCTCAAGGGAACAGTGATTCGGACAAAAAAAATATACCGATTGAGACATCTTTGTTAAAGGTGATTAATAATACCCTCGTATTTGACAATACGGTATATCAAATACGGAATATATCCACTGTTGCAGTGGCTGACCTCACAAAAACATATGCGATTAATACATCTGTTCCATCATGGTATTGGTTTTTACTTGTACTCGGCGTTTTTCTGATTGCTTTTTATGGTCTTGGTCTTCTGATTATAATTTACGTGTGCTGGCTGTTGTCGCAGCACAGCAATCTGGAAAAAAGGGCTCTCCTGACTTTATGGTGTATAATGTAACAAACAATACATTTACTGTCATGGACTTTTATTTAGACTATATATTAGACTTGCCTGGAGTCAAGAT
>NZ_JAEQCF010000113.1:0-14021 GCF_020738625.1 Microcoleus sp. PH2017_09_SFU_O_A | reverse complement strand
AGGGTTTGGTAGTTTTTCTCATTGTCAAATACCTGGAAAGTAGACCACTCATATTTATCAATGCACTATTTTGTGATTTTGTCAATGCGTAAGTCCTAGATTATTAAAAAAATGTCAAAATATAATTAGATTGGTTTTTCTGCCTCCTGCCTCTTCCCTCTTCCTTCCCTCTTCCTTCTTTTTACCCGATCGCGTAACCGTTATAGCCGTTATAGCCTTCTTCCCTCTTCCTTCTTCCTGATGACTAATAACGTTCGCGAGCGGGGACGCTCGCACTAATAACGTTCGCGAGCGGGGACGCTCGCACTAATAACGTTCGCGAGCGGGGACACTAATAACGTTCGCGAGCGGGGACGCTCGCACTAATAACGTTCGCGAGCGGGGACGCTCGCACTAATAACGTTCGCGAGCGGGGACGCTCGCACTAATGACTGAATCTAAAACTTAAAATCTAAAATTGTGCAGCCATGTCCCAAAAAAACGAAACCGCTGTTTTGGTATTATCACTCCTAATTACGATCGGGCTAGCCGGTGCAGGTATTTGGTGGCTGACAAGCCGCGGCGGCATTCCTGGAGGTTTATCACCCGAAAATCAGACGTTTTCTAAGCCCCCGACGGGGAATTCATCGCAGTCAGAGCAGCAAATTCAGCAGCGTCTGAGTGCCGGAAAAAAACTGTTAATTTCTGAAAAAGCAACAACAACTAAAGAATCAGCAGTAGAGGCGATCGCATCTGGCAACTACAACGCGGCTATTTCAGACTTACAAGCTTCACTGCAAACCAATCGCAACGATCCCGAAGCACTAATTTACCTCAACAACGCCCGTATCGGCAATCAAAAATCCTACACAATTGCCGCAGCGGTTCCCATTGGCACCGATATCAATGCTGCTCAAGAAATTCTGCGGGGAGTCGCTCAAGCTCAAAATGAAATCAACCAAAAGGGCGGCATTAACGGGACTCCCTTAAAAGTGCTAATTGCTAACGACGACAACAACCCAGAGATTGCCTCGCAAATTGCCAGTGCGATCGCCAATAACTCAGAAATTTTAGGAGTAATCGGGCATTTTGGTTCGGACACCACCCTAGCAGCGAGCAAGATTTACCAGCAAAATCAATTAGTAGCAATTTCTCCGACAAGTACCTCTGTGCAGCTTTCAGGAGTTGGCAGCAATATATTTCGGACAGTTCCGAGCGATCGATTTGCGGCGAATGCTCTTTCCCGCTATATGCTGACAAAATTGCCAAAGCAAAAAGTTGCTATATTTTTTAATTCTGCCAGCAGTTACAGCAAATCTTTAAAAGATGAATTTACTACTGCTGTTTACGGAGATGGCGGACAAATCGTATCGGAATTTGACTTTGCTAAGGGGAATTTTAATGCTGCCGAAAGCGTTAAAAGTGCGATCGCCCAGGGAGCAGAAGTCATGATGTTAGCGTCCAATTCGGCGACTATCGACCAAGCTTTGCAAGTAGTGCAAGTCAACGCCAAACGGCTGCCATTACTAGCAGGAGACGGCGCTTATAGTGCTAAAACACTGCAAATTGGTGGCGCAGGAGCCACAGATATGGTGTTAGCAGTTCCTTGGCACATTCTCGCAGATCCGCAGTCAAACTTTCCCCAAACCTCGAAACAACTTTGGAATGCTGAAGTCAGTTGGCGCACAGCTTTAGCTTACGATGCGGCGATCGCGCTAATTGTCGGATTAGGGCGCAATCCGACTCGCACAGGCATTCAACAAGCTTTATCTGCGTCAGATTTTTCGGCAACAGGAGCATCGGGGCCGATTCGCTTTTTACCTTCGGGCGATCGCAATCGAGCAGTTCAATTAGTAATTGTTAAACCGGGAAATCGCACCAGTTACGGTTATGAATTTGTGCCGATATCCGGTTTATGAGATCTTTACCTTTTATGAATAGGCCGGAAAGCCTGTTTCATAATAAAAGAAATGGGGTTGTTTTGGTCTTTCTTCAAAGAGGATTGACAACAAGAATACCTTTACCAGGGCCTTCGTAAATTTCAACTCTAGAGACTTGTCCACTACCGGCATAAAATGTAACTCCGGCGAGCGAGCGAGATGGCATTGATTGCCAAACACCGTCTTCTGAAGACACCACATTAGTTATGAATCCATCCTCCCAGGTAATTGTAATTTGGGTGAGACTCTGCTTGACTGAGCAGCCGATTGTTTGTGCCTGTCGTTGATTTTGTCCGTAAAAACTACATACACCTTTATAATTTTTAGTGGAGCTACTTGTCTGGGCTTGAGCAACGATACCGAAAGTAGTGACAGATGCTAGGAGCAAATTTGTCACTAAAACCGCTTTATAAAACAAAGATGACTTGAGTTTCATAGGTTAGGAAAATTTTAGAAAAATAACTCAATACGGTTTACTTAAGATAGTCCGAAGAGAGGAACGAAGCAATCTTCGTATCTATTGTTCATAGGGTTTTACCCAGGGTGTTCTTAAGTCAACGGTATTGAAATATAACTAACTTTATGTTATCAAAACATTTATATTCTGTCAATCAATTTTGGCTGTGGAAAAATAATAGATAGGATATCTGAATGTCTTTTTTAGACAATTGATCGGAATAGGAACACGGCAATGCCGTGTCCTGATTTATGGTAATATTAATTCCCATGCTACCGGATTTGATATGAGTTTTAAACTTGGGAAACTGCGATCGCCCTAACCGGCCTGTTTCTCTCAAAAATAGCCCTCGGCTTCAAAGCAATTCTCAACAACAGCCACAGCGAATGCCATTCTCCGGGCGTTTCCTGGCGCTTCCACTGGCCGGGGCGACAGTACAGCATTTCGATCAAACAGCGGTGTTGGCTCATGTTTAGGCGATCGAACGCAATTCGCACAGTCGGAAATTCCGCAACACTGCACCCTGCTGCATCCCGAAAATTCGACTCCAAGTGAGATTTATCGCTAACCAACTCAATCTTAGCCACAGGAATCAAACATTTCTCTTCCATAATTTCCAGAGTCGCCGAGTCGCAATCAATCAAACAGTTGCCAAAACGAGCTTCGGTGTCCAACTCCATCACAGGCGGCGCTACGGATATCCTCGCTTTGACTGCTACGCTGCGAGCTATCGCTCTGATTTTACCCTGCGATAAACTTGTCTCAGCGGCATATTTGGGTAACATCTCTGCTGCGGTAAAACTCTGTTTGCTCCCTTTACCTTTGACCGCAAAACTCGGCCGTTCAGTCAGAGCAACTTCAGCGCCACTTTCTGAAATTACAGTAGTTATTCCCCAAAAACTTTGACCGCCCACATTCAACTGCACCACCCTGTGCAAATTGAACCATTCGTATATATCCGGCTTAGGAATATCCACCAAAATTAGCAGCGCAATTCCCAGCATCAGCAGGTTGTAAGCGCTCCAAATCCAGCCCGCACTCACACCTTTTAACGAATCAGCACTTGCTGATATTCCCTGCCAACTGCCCATATTTTTAACTAAATGAATGTTTAAATTATGGAACAAACCGAATGCTGTAGCTGCGAACAAGAAAATCAAAGGCCATCCCAAATTCCAGTTAAAACTAAAGCGATCGGTCGCAATTCCTTTTGGCGTCACATTAAACCCTTTCTGAAAGGGATTGAGCATGGCACTCACCACCGTCACCGCCAAAGGAATACACTGGACGAACGAGTAAACATCTGATAGCAAAGCCGATCGCGATTTGCGGTTCAGCCAAGAAAACACAGTAACTTGCACCAAATAGTAAGGCAGGAAAAAGTAGACCAATTCCCGCGCATTTGTCCGCAAAGGAAGTACCCCAAGAAACGCATAAGCTAAAGGCATCAACAGAAACACAATCCTGCTTAAACTGGTAAACCAGTGCAGCAATCCTTCCAGGTGACACAGCCTTTGTACGAATCTGAGACCGCGAATCGTTAAAGGATTGGAATCAATAAAAAATGCCTGAAGGGTGCCTCGCGCCCAGCGCAATCTTTGAGTTAGATGGGCTTCTATATTTTCAGCCGCCAAACCAGCACTCAATTTTTCATCTAAGTAAACTAAACGATACCCGGTGGCTGACAACCGAATTCCGGTAAAATAATCTTCGCAGATTGAATTTGTGACAAAGCCTCCCACTGTTTGTAGCGCGCTGCGCCTCATTACAAAAGACGTGCCAGCACAAACTACGCTATCTGCACTATCTTTGATGATTTCAATTTGCCTGTAAAATACTTCTTCTTCTGGCACCAGCACATTTTCTAAACCTAAATTTCGGGCAATGGGATCGTGGTTGTAAAAGCTTTGCGGTGTTTGCACGAGGGCGATTTCTGGATTTTGAAAAAAGCCAACTGTTCTTGTTAAAAAGTTTTTAGTGGGAATGAAGTCGGCATCAAAAACTACAATGAGTTCTCCATTTGTTAGGCTTGTGGCGTGGTTGATGTTACCAGCTTTGGCGTGACTGTTATCTGGTCTAGTTATATACTTGCATCCCAGTTCTTTGGCTAGCAATTGGATTTCAGGGCGCTTTGTATCGTCAAGCAAATATACTTGTTTGTTAGGATAATCTAAAGCTTGACAGCCGATGACTGTGCGCCTCAAAATAAAAATTGGTTCGTTGTAAGTTGGGATGAAAATGTCTGCGGACGGGGCAAAGTTTCCCTCTGCAACTGCAACAGCCATGCGATCGGCTTCTCGATGCCTGTCTTTCATACTCAGCATTAAATACATTTGAATGCTGCTGCTGACAACCATCAGCATTTCTAGGAAAAACAGTCCCAAACTAAAGATACCGTTGAGGGGATCGCTTAAATTTAGGGTAACTAGCGATCGCCACAAAACGTAGCGAATGGTTAAAGCCAAAACTATGCCAACTACCACAGCCCGCGACCATTTCTGTGGTTGAGGCGAAATTTTAATGGTAGCTAAAGCAACCGAGACGAGGGCGAAAGTCGGCACTAACAAATACATCTTGCTCGCAGCAGGTACTTGCAGCCACACAGGCGGGTTTTGCTGCCAAGTATTGATTGTGGCAAAAATACCGCTGACTGTACCTTCACCGCTAAACCAGGCTGCGGCGATCGCACCTGCGAAAGCAACTACCCCCAACACGACTAGCGTTGCCATCTGTACGTGCGAAATCCACCTAAAAAAGCGGCGTTTCAAGTCTTGAAGGTCACATCTTGAATTTCTCATAAAATTTGCAATTCCCGATCGTATCTGCAACTGTCAAGGTTTCCTGCTGTTCACTTTTTAATCCCGTTGAAAATTCCGACACACCCCACTGACGATATTTACATTTTTTAACATTCTGACAATTTTTTGACACTCCCCGCCGTAAAACGGACGGGGATTCTTAAGAAAATCAAGCCTCAGTAGACTTTCATTCGTAACGGCTGGGCTCTCGCAGCCTCTAGACAGTCCGGTAAAACCATTCTGCTTACTTTTACGTCCGATATTGGCCGCGCCTTGTGCGTCAGCATTAATCAAATGTCCTTCTTTACTCCGATACAATCCACGCTTAACTCGCTTACCCGAAAACTGGTAAGTAGCTGGCCGATCGGCATTGTAGAGGGGCAACTCATCGCCATCCAACAAACTGGATTTAGATGTGTAAGATTCTTCCTGCTCCTTGTATTTCAACCCATATCGCTCACAGAGAGTTCTAAGTTTATTTCTCAGGGTATAAAAGGGAATCTGGACAAAGTTTTGATTGGTGCGACGACCAAGATTGATATCTTGCTTCATCCCAAGGTTGAATCCGACAATCAAGCATTCAATTTTAGTATTAACGCAATGGTCGATTATGAGTCTTGCAGCTTTATTCAGGTAATCCCTGATTTGGTTGCTACGATTGATATACAGCCGAGCCTGACGCTCGGTCAGTTTTTCTATCTTCTGTCGATCTTTGATAGATTGCAGTCTAGCATTTTCCTTGTTGAACCACTGGTTAATAGATTTAAGTTTGCGACCATCCACAATAAAGGATGCCCCATTGGTGTCAACACAAGTTGCCAGATTGTCCAATCCAAGATCGATCGCCAGAGAACTACCAGCAATCGTTTCGGAGGGTTCATTTGCCCTTTTAGAGATATACTCAACCTCGAAGAATCGAGCATCGTATTTAGGGTGAATCCGAACCTCTTTGAGCTGAGCGGGGTCGAGTCGTTGTGGAAAGTTAATTACTATATCTCCAAATTCCTTTTTAAAAGCATAGGACATCGGTACTTTAAACTTTCCATCTTTGACTTTAATCCGAGGGATTATTAACACGAAATACCCATCTTTGGGCTGGTAGTGAGGAAGTCTTACCTTCTGTTGATAAGTGCCAGATTTAACCGCATTAATCAGTCCAAAAAAGCTGTTAAAGGTTCGATCTACCACCTTCAATGTTTGCTGTGCAATGTCTGTATTGAGGGCTTGGTAGTTCTCATTCTCTTTGCACAGATCGCACAGCCGACTCATAGCGCAAGTGTTTACGTTCTTCAAAAAAGTATTGGCGAACGGTGTAAAGACCCACATTGTAGAGGTTCTTACTCAGCCTGCACAACTCTCTGAGCGCCAAGAATTCGGCTTTGTCAAGGTCGCGTAGTTGGTTTTTCTGAGTAGAGTACATAAACATTGCTTTCGCTGATATCACCATTATATAGCGAAAGTTAACCAACAACAAGTTATTTTTGCCATGCATAGATTTATTGCTCATTCGTCGCTCACCTCTCCCTACCGATACCTAACGATTGTCGGTTTCGGTTGGGGTGAGACTCCTCACTCGCCTCCTATCCCTCCCCGCGCTAAAAGCGACGGGGTTTCTCGGAGGTTCCGATGATAGTTCACTCGCTGCTTAGTGGCAAACTGCTCAGCAATATCCAGTCCAGGCAAAGTATAGCAAGAGCTTCTTGAGATTGTGTGCGATCGCACAACTACAAACCTGGTTGGATTTTCGGAATGCACGTGCTCATAAAATTCTGCGGACTAAAGTTCACACTACAAACGTGCCTCCCTATAAACCAATACTGTTCACTTAAGACAGATCGCCCCTAACCCCCGTTAAAAAAGGGGAGTAGGGGGTGGGACAAGAATGCTCTCAAAGTCAACCCCTACTCCCCTTTTTAAGGGGGATGCGAGGGGGATCTCCGGCGCATAAATAGTGTTAAGTAAACCGTATTGCCCTATAAACCAAATTTTTTGCCCCATTTCTGATGGTTTTTCCTGTTTACTGCCAGCCTTCTTCGACTTTTTGCAGTTATTTCAACCAAAAAATATCATGTCTACAAATCAAATAGGATTGCTATCGTTTGAGATAGCAATCCCTAGGGGCTAATAATTAGACGAATGTGACATCTAACTAAAGGTAGATTGATTTTATATTAATTTAAAAAATTACCGCGATCGCAGCCTAAAAAACTAGCCGTCAAAAACTAATCAGAAATTTCTAATTGCGAGATTGCATAGCGGGCGACAGCCAAACCAACTCTCGCCTGTTCTATTTCCGACAATTGGGCCCAAGGTCTTCTAGTCTCCATCACCACTTCCACTGCGGACGAATCAGCCTCTCGCATCGCATAAGCCAAAGGACGCGCCAACACCTGCAAATCTTCCTCAGCCCACTGAGGCAAAATATCTAACACGCACTCAACCATTTGGTCAGCTAAAGATTGATACTTAACAGTTGCGTTTTGGACGCTTTGAGCGATGCAGGCTAGAAAATCTTGAGGAACCCGAGCAAATTTTTCGCGCAAAGACTTTTGTAGAGAAGTCGCCAGCCAAATTTGTTCTAGTTGTCCGAATAAAACTTGCGACTTCTCCGCTATATCGCTGTCGCTGAAGGAATCAAACAGGGCAAATTCTTGCTCTAGATCGGTTAAATAAGATTCTGATTCAAGCTGTGCGGGATTCCAAGGATAAGCAACATCAGTCTGAACTATTGTGGTGAGAAGTTCCATCTGCGCCTGAGTTTGTGAGTCGCGAAAATATTGAGAATCAGGAGATTGGGTAGCCATGATGTAATACCTAAGTAGTTCAAGTAAAATACAGAAGGTGGACTCTGCCAAGTGCTAGTTGCCAGTGGTGAGTAACTGTTTTAACTTCAGACTTGAGACACGGGCGTCGAGAACTTTGGTGTCCCGATCGCCGATTGCCTTCATTAGCTACACCCGCACCTTAATTAGTTCCGCAATCAGTCTCACTGTAGCCCGAAGTTTTTGGAACCTCAATAGTGAACTCAAAAATCTGACCTTGAGAACTGCCAAATTTTAGCTGAGTACCCGATTGCAGCAGCAGTTCTTGGTGGTGAACTCTCACCCATCCGTCTGTACCCAAAACTAGAGTCCCGTAGCGGGAAAAATCGCGCAGGAAGTAGCTAGGTTCGCCCCCGCGATCGCCGATGCTGTTGCGACAGAAAATCTCCGCGTGTTTTTGAGAAACCCACTGTTCTCGAATCACTACGTCGTTTTCTTCCCAGCGTCCGACTCGAACCATACCAGCAGTAATGGGCCAAACCTGATTGCCAGATTCGCTAGATTTGACATTTGGTCGATCGCGCCCCCGCAAGTAAGCACAAGACGGCAAACGTCCCAGCCAAGTAGAAGAATTCAAAGGCAATTCAGTTTTCAGGTCATCTACCGGTTCAGTCAGTTGACCGTCAAACTCTGGGTGCATATACAGTACGGGCAACGTCCAAGCCGGTTGATTGAACTTGTACAGTGTCAGTAGCTGCTGTCTGGCGACGGCGACGGCGCGATCGATCGACATTCGTCCTGCCAAAGCTTGGGCAAAAGTTTGGATAAAACTCAGGGCCTCGCGATCGGCGATCGAGTCCCGCATCCCCAACACCGCCGGCACCCCGTGATGGATCAGCACCTCAGCCAAACTGCTGCGGGCGATCGCCTGTTGCTGGCCGTTATTTGAATGCAGCCTCTCCACCGCCGGCTGAGCTCCCCAGCAGGCATTAAACACTGCCAGCGTCACGCGGCATCGAACCAAAACCTGAGCCAATTCAGTACCGTTAATCGCCGTGTCCGGCCCCAAAAACAGTAAGCCACCGTCAGGGCCAGGTATCCCGTGGCCGGCGTAAAACAGAATGTTATAAGCTTGAGTTTCCAGCCGAGAAATTAGTTCCGCCGGAGTAGGTTCGATCAGAGTATCGACGCGAGTCGGAACGCTGATGTCGAAATATTTACCGCTGTCGTCGGTTTGAAAAGCATTTTCCAGAACCCCAGCTAGGGCGACTGCTTCTGCTTCCAACTGCAAATGACGATTATTGCCCCTGGAAAATTCAGAATTAGCACCGCGGCCAGGTTCTGCTTGTCCCAAAACGAGCAAAATGCTGAGGGAATCGGCAGGACGCAGGGGCGGTAAAGGCTCAACATTGCTGGTAGTGCGGCTGAAAAGCAGTTGCTGCGACAGAGAAATAGCCGGTTGACCGGCTTGAGGCTGCATAATTTCCCAAGGTAGGGCAATCAAATACGGTTCGCGCAAGTCTATGCGGACTCGCAGGGGTAGATTTTGCCCGATCGCGATACCTTTACTTTCCTGGAGACTGCCCTGAATCGGCCCTTCAAACAGCCACTGCCAAAGATCGATCCCCAAATGCTGCATCAGGCGACTGCTGTAGCTAGGAGGTGGCGGTAGCGGATTCTGCTCGCCCCTCTCCACCAACCCCCCTTGACTGAGGTGGAGCGGCACAGAGCGGATAATAGGAGGGATTTGTAGGGATTGAGCAGTTCGTTTTTCAGTTTCTGTCAGTAGATTCTGGTTGTTTTCCGGCGAGACGAAACTGCCATCAGGATTTAGGGGCAATTCGTGAATTGTCCCTGACGGGGAAAACATTTCCTGCCAAGCTTTCCAAGATTGGGACAGGGCCAGCGGCCACATACAGTCGTGGTGAACGTACCCGCTGGGATAGGGAGCTTGTAGAACCCAAGTGGCAAAATGGTTTGCCCCAGCGGTTCTCAGGCGAGCGATCGCTATACTGAGGCAAGGACTTTCAGGGCGCGCCATTCACAACTACCGAATCTGGATATAGGGATTGATCGAGTTTCTCTATTAGTAGTTTATCGGGTTTGGGGTGCGATCGAGTGGGCGACATTGCTTTTTCATTCAGTTGACAGTTGACAGTTGACTGTTTGAGGGCGACCTCTACCTGGAAGTCCGAGGATTGGAGTAATCAATAGCCTTCTTTTAATTTCTCCCTACAAGGGTTCCGGCTTTAAACCAATTCTTTCAGGTAAATTTTTAATCTTATCTACCGCCCAAAAATTTATCTAAATTCGGTACATCCACCCAAGTTCCCGTAGCATTTGACTCCTGGGTCAAATCCATCAACAACTGCGAGTAAACTCCTTCTTTGAGCGACGGTATCAAAGATTTCCCCGCATCAATTGCTTCAACCCACCTGTCTACTACTCGAATAAACGGTGCAATTCTCCCGTCTGGATAAACTTGAGGAAACTCCAATCTCTGAGGAATCTTAATTTCAGCTAAAGGTTCTCCAGCTTGGGAACCCCACAAGCGAAATCCGTGGACGTAATCCTGCTGATTGTCGCTTCCCAAAACCAAAGTACCCTGACTGCCGTAAATTTCGACCCAATGTCCCCGCCCTTGATAAGTAACCGAACTCAAACAAACTTGACAAGGCGTTCCCCCGGCCAATTCCAACATCAACGTACAAGAATCATCGGCATCAACAGGTTTTAAATTTCCCGAATCGTTCGGATCGGGCCGCGCCGAAATTCCTGTAATCAATTGCCCAGAAAGCCTCTGCACGGGGCCGAACAGCCAGCTAATATAATCAAAAACGTGGGAACCTGTCGCGCCCAAAACTCCGCCGCCTCGCTCTTTTTGTGCGTACCAATTCCAAGGGCGAGTAGCATCAGCGCGGCCGGGCACCAACCAATCAATTTTAATTAAACGCTTTTCTCCTACATATCCTGCTGCTAATAATTCTGCTAGCATTTGCCATGCGGGAATGAACCTAAACTCAAAGTCCATGGTGGCAATTGCTTGGGTTTGAGATTCGCGATTCGCTAATCGGTAAAGTTCCCGGGCTTCATTAGCTGTCAGGGCTGTCGGTTTTTCTAATAATAAATGTTTGCCTGCTTCTAGGACTGTTTTTGCCATTTCAAAATGCAAAAATGGCGGCGTGGAAATGCTGACGCCCGCTACTTCTGGGATCGCTACTATATCTGCGATCGAGTTGCAAGCGTAGGGGATGTTGTGGGCGGTGGCGATCGCCTGAGATGAGTCTAAATTTCGGTGATAGACAGCCACAACCTCTGTCCGGTGGTGGGTCTCGAATCCGGGCAGGTGCACTTTTTGACCGAAACCTGTACCGACTACTGCAACGCCAATTTTTGACATGATTTAATAATTGGGGATTGGGATTGGGGATTCAGTCTTTGATTGAGAAGTCAACCGCAGATTGAAGGCAGATTAACGCAGATAATTTTAAGATAGGAAAGCTTCGGAGTGCAATGTTTTCTGCTCCTAGACAAGCTGGCCCAGATATGAACTTCTGACAATATTGTTGAATACACTGAGTTTTTTGTGATTTTGTTAAAAAATTTGTCCTAAAAAAGTAGCTATTACCTATTGATTTTTTGGGACGATCGGGATATTATTATTTAATAATGGGAGTGGTGACTTAAATTTAAATTTTGTCACCACTCCCATTATTACATGATACCTCTTCAAATTCTCAAAGTCAAGCTTTTTACCCTAAAAAAAAGGCGATTTTTTTTGTTATTTTTCAAAAAAAATAATTGACCGATGAGTAATTCTGGGTTATTAGATTTTAGCGTCTAGTTCCTACCTGCGAGACAGTCCATTCAATTACTTGTTTGCCCAAACTCACCTCATCAAACAAATCGATTTCTCTGATTCCTGTAGGGCTGGTGACATTAACTTCGGTGAGATAACCGCCAATGATATCAATGCCGACAAAGTACAGTCCGTCTCGTTGCAGCACAGGTGCTAACTGAGCGCAAATTTGATGTTCGCGATCGGTAATTTCTGTTTTTGCGACTCGGCCACCGACAGCCATGTTGCCTCGGAATTCATTGCCGGTGGGAATGCGATTGACTGCGCCGATGGGCTTGCCGTTCAAGAGGATGATTCGTTTATCTCCGTCTTTTGCTTCGGGCAGATAAGTCTGCACCATCACTGGAATTTTGCCTTGTTGAGTGCTAATTTCAACCATGGAGTTGAGATTGCGATCGCCCGGTTCCAAGAACAAAATCCCCTCGCCAGCTTTGCCTCCCAATGGTTTAAGAACTGCCGCTCCCTTTTTCTCCACAAATTGGCGAATTACCTGCTTGTTTTGAGAAACAATTGTTTCGGGGATCGCTCCCTCAAATTGCAAAGCATACATCTTTTCATTAGCCGCTCGCAATCCTTTGGGACTGTTAACTACCAAAGTTTTAGCGGGATCGATGCCGTCTAGAAGATAAGTCGTGTAAAGGTAGGGAACGTTGACTGGGGGATCGGTACGCATAAATACTGCGTCCATTGCTTCGAGTGGGCCCAATGCAGGCTGTTCCACCTGATACCAAGCCTCAGCCGCCTCCCAGCGCCCTTCTACTTGTTTGACTGGGGTGAGGGCTACTCTAGTCAACATTGCCCAGGTTTTGCCGCCGATGATGCTTAATTCGTTGGCTTGAGTCGCCCACACTTCGTGACCCAATTCTTGAGCTGCCTCCATCAGCGCTACGCTGGTATCATGTCCTGGAATTAGTCGATCGAGCGGATCGATGATGAATGCAAATTTCATGGTCAGTTACAATTAAAAATTGGTCGAATGAAAATTTAGGCAAATTCAAAATGCAACGGGAAATGCCTTATTTTGCTAGCAACGGATCTAGTAGGCCTTGAGCATCTAGTGCGTGCATTTCGTCGCAGCCGCCTATGTGTTGGTCGTTAATGAATATCTGGGGGAGGCTGCGGCCTCCGTTGGCTCGATCGGTCATGCGATCGCGTGCTGCTCCATCTCCGTCGATCGCGTACTCTGTAAATTCAACCCCTTTTTGCTTCAGCAGTGCTTTAGCACGAATGCAAAACGGGCAGGTTCTCCAAGTGTAAATTTCTACTTTAGGTGTCATCGGACGCTCACACAATAACAATATTTTTTATTGTAATCTTAACAATACTTCGGACAGTTTTTTAACGGCCGTGTAAGCCGAGAGCGAGTAAGCCCTGCCATTTTTTACGCATTTTCTGAAACTTAGGGCTGAACTTAAACATTGAAAAAATAGTCCAGCATATAGTCAGTAAGGGTTTCGGAGGCTCGACTAGATCTAAAACTGTCCGAAGTATTGCTTAACTAATCTTATTTTAATTTTTATATATAGCAACCCCGCCCGACGGTTGCGAACTTTTCGCGTTGTACTTCCCCATGGGATCTCTTGCTTTTGACTTCAGGGCGTTCGAGCGCTAAACTCTTCTTCCTTCTGCTCCAAGTGCACCCTGCAAGCTTTCAACAGTTGACCTGGGACAGTTGACAGTTGACCGCTTGACAGTTTAAGAGCGACCTCTACTTAGAAGGAAGAGGATTGGAGTAATGAATAGTCTGATTTTCATTTCTCCCGATCGGGGTTACGGCTTTCAACCAATTATTTCTGGTAAGGTAATTATCTATAGCTGGTAAAAGTATAGTCATCTATTACATGACATGGGAGGCTTCAAGTCCCTCCCCTTTCGCTTTCACTTCGAGCGGATTGACCCGCCTCGGCTGAGCTACGCCCACGACGTATCCCATCGCTGAAGGCATTTGGGATTGCTTTTCTCAAAATATTATAAGCTCCGTTAACATCGGCATTAATTAATCGACCCTCCGATGTTCTATACAATCCTCTCTTAATTCGCTTTCCACTAAATTTGGTATCCTGGGCGCCAAGATTCCCGTAGACAGGAATTGGATCTAAATTCAGAAAATTCGATTTGGAAGTATAGGATTCTTCTTGCTCTATCACTTTTATTCCCATCAATTCAGCTTTGTATTTCAACATCTCAATTAGTCGAGCATGAGGAATGCTGACAAAGTTTTGATTT
>NZ_JAEQCF010000184.1:0-2273 GCF_020738625.1 Microcoleus sp. PH2017_09_SFU_O_A | reverse complement strand
TCCTGATTCGTTGAAGTTATCCCAACTAATTCGGTCTAAAAATACGTACCCATTTCGACAACTGGCTGACAGTTTTGCCCCAAATTCAACGGATTTCCCGGCTTTCCCTCTGACGATGGGGCGGATATGTGGTTGCGTTAAACTTACTATTCTATCTTCAATCCTCTGTTCTTTCTTTTCATACATTGATAATTGTTGACGGGTAATTGCTCAACTAGGGGAAAAAATGGAGCCATCAATAGAGAGAGCTTGTTGAATAGATTGATAAGCAGTTAAACCCTGACGCTTGCCAGTATTGACAACTGAACGAACGGCCGCAAACAAATCTCTGCCCCATTCCGAACGGAAGCCATTGGTCACACGGCGAAATATCACGCTCATCCGAATCGCCTGTTCACGCTTAATTATTTGTGGGTGGAATTGTCGCATCTTCCAGAAATAGAAATAAATTGTCAATCAGCCCACCGTAACGTTTTCGTAACCGTATACCATCCGGATGGTGTGGTGCTAAATCCAAAATCTTGGTTAATCTTTCCTGTAAATTTTCTCGATATTGATTGAGTCTAGTATCATCCATATTCTCCCGTCGCCGATGGATGATAAAAGCCCTTAATAATAACCTCTTCATCGCTGGGGCAAAAATCCTGTCCCCAGCATCAATTGCATATTGGCAATCCCGCAGTTGATGGGCTAAACACACTTGCCATTGTGGTGCTGGGTGATTTTTTTGAGCGCTAAATAAGTCTGACACCCAAATATCGGGACGATGTTCTCCTAGAACTTCGTTAATTACTCCAGTTCCTCGACTCGGACGGATGACGTGTAAACAAACATCCTGGTTCTGAAACACCCACTCCCACTGATTCTGTCCGTTAACTCTCGCGCTCGTTTCATCTGAACAAATTAATTTTGCCCGCCGCAGCCGTTGTAGTATTTGACTTACTTGATCGTCTAAACTGGTTTTTACCTTCCCCAGCAGGTTGGCGATTGCTCCTTCGGATATCTTGAGTCCAAAGACCTCTCCAAATATAGACGATAGCCGTTCGTAACTGATGGCATGAGTGTAACGGAGATATGTAACTAAGCTTTGAATTGAACTGCCAAACGGTGAACCTGGTTCCATTCCCAATGGTACAGGTGCAAGATATTCGGTTTGACAGCAGGCACACTGACCACCATAACGTTCACGGAGGGTGACGATGGGGCGAATTGGAGGTAGTTCGATTTTTTCGTAGACGGATTGCAATTTTTGGGCGGTGGCGGTGACTTTTTCTCCACAATGGGGACAATTTTTGAGTTGGGCGATGATTGTTTGGTCGGGATGAGGATGTAGTTCTCTTCCCCCTCCCGTTCTTCCTAGGCTTTTTTGTCTTTTGCTCCCCTCTATTTTCGAGGGCTTAATGTTGGGCTTGAATCCTTTGGACGGTGGAGTGCTGGAATTTTTGCTCGTTTTTTTAGGAGATGGCTCTGGCTCGGGTTTTGGTTCGTAGGTGGCTAATATTGCGCTGAGTTTTTGGATTTTCTCCCATAGCTCTACTATCAAGGCTTCTTTTGCCTCGTTCGATAGTTGTTTTAAGTCGGGGAGTTTTTCCATTCCTTTATCTAATGTCTATCTTGTCTTCTTGTCAAGGGGGTTGAGCAATTACGTTGACGGTATACTTCTGTGACTACTAGCAGCTTTTTGTAGTCAGATTTACTTAGGGACTGTAGCTGACCCATTGCCTCGATATTAGCTAAATTTCTTTTGATATATTGGAGTTGTTTTTTAATCGTTTTTCTTCGTTCTTTTCGTCGTGGTTTGCGGTTTTTTGCTAGGGTTAGGTATTCTTTTCTGGCTCTGTTTCGATATGTCCTCGGCTTTTTTTTTACGGGTGACTTAATTTGATTATGTAGAGCATCTATGATTTTTTCAGTATGTTCTCTGGCTTGATTTAATAGTCCTAAGTCCGTCGGATATTTAAGGTCGGCTGGCGCACAGGTTGCATCTAATATTAATTTTCCTTGATTTTTAGGTTCACTTATTTCTGATGACTTTTTTTCAACCAGCTCTCCTGGCACTTCGGTCTGCTCTTTGACCATTTTTTCGTTGATTTTATTGACTAAATTGACACCTATTCTCTCCCTAAAATGAACGAACATAGATGAATCAAATGGTGCAGCATTACTATAGGCTTTCATGCCTATAAAGTATTGTAGGTATGGGTTTTCTCTTATTTGTTCTAGCGTTTCTTTGTCGCTGGTTCCTAGCCTTTCTTTAATTATTAATGCCCCCA
>NZ_JAEQCF010000112.1:0-23133 GCF_020738625.1 Microcoleus sp. PH2017_09_SFU_O_A | reverse complement strand
AAAAGCAATCCCAAATGCCTTCAGCAATGGGATAGAGAGCTGCGTAGCTCAGCCGAGGCGGGTTAATCCGCTCGAAGTGAAAGCGAAAGGGGAGGGACTCAATGCCTCCCGTGTCATGTAATAGATGACTATACTTTTACCAGCTATAAATATATACTTTGCCGAACCATTCAGGACTTACACCTATGAATTCTGTCGATCGGGCTTTTAGTTCAGCCCTGGATTTGGCGAAGTCGATCCGCGCTCGGGAAATTTCGCCCCTAGAAATTGCCAATGTGTACTTGGAACGGATCGATCGATTAAACCATCAACTTGGTAGTTATTTTACAGTAACAGCCGATCGGGCGATCGAGCTGGCGACAGCGCAAACCGAACACCTAGCAGGCTTAAACAAGTCAGAGGAATTGCCGCCGTTTTTCGGAGTGCCGATCGGCATCAAAGACTTGACACCAGTTACCGGCATTCCGTGTACTTACGGAGTTCAGGCTTTGCACAGTAACATATCTCCCTACAACGAGTCAGTAGTCTGGCGGATCGAAGCAGCCGGATTTAACATTCTGGGCAAAACAGCAACCTCTCAAATAGGCTCATTGCCTTACAGCGAACCCCCAGGTTTCCGGCCCGCGCGCAATCCCTGGAATTTAGACTACACGCCCGGAGGTTCCAGCGGCGGCTCAGCGGCGGCCGTAGCGGCGGGTTTATGCGCGATCGCCCAAGGTTCAGACGGCGGCGGTTCGATCCGAGGCCCAGCTTCCGCCTGCGGTTTAGTGGGCATAAAACCCTCGCGCGGGCGAGTTTCCTGGGCGCCAGTCGGAGATTACCTGAGCGGAATTTCTGCCAACGGCCCTCTCGCCCGCACCGTCGCTGACGCCGCCGCCCTGTTGGATGTGATGTCAGGCTACACCACAGGCGATCCGTACTGGCTACCAGACCCAAATCCCACGTTTTTAGAGGCTTCCGGCGAAAAGTTGGGCAAACTGCGAATTGCTTTTTCTACCAGTATTGCTCCCGTGGGTGAGGCAGCGCCTGTGTGTCAGCAAGCCGTACTCGAAACCGTAAAATTACTGACAGATTTGGGTCACGATGTCGAACCGGGATGCCCGGATTTTACAGGTTTAATCGAACCGTTTACAGTAATTTGGCAGTCTGGGGCGGCAGCAAGTGGCATTCCAGGCAAGGTTTTGGAACCGATGAATCGCTGGTTGTTGGAAAGGACTGTTGGGGCTGGGGAATATTTGCGGGCGGTGAATCAAATGCAGGTGATTTCACGGCGGATTGTGGGATTCTTTGAGAATTTTGATGTGTTAGTTTTGCCGACTTATATGCACTCGCCAATTGGCATCGGGGAGTGGGCCCATTTGAGTTGTGAGGAAACTTTGCAGCGGATTATTAATTGGGTTGCTCCTTGTCCGCCATTTAATGCGAGTGGTTTACCTGCGATCGCACTTCCGGCCATCTTAGATGATAACGGTTTGCCGGTGGGAATTCAAATTATCGGGCGGCCGGCGGCGGAAGCAACTTTAATTGCATTAGCGGCGCAGATAGAAGCGGCGAAACCTTTCCCGGTTTTAGATTTTAAATAGGTTTGTAGATGCAGATAGACGGCGAATAGAATTCGCGCCTATACGAACAAAACCTGCCTCCGCAGGTTGAAGAGAATAAGGTAATTTTAATTTCCCCGTTTTCAACCCGCGCAGGCGCGTGAGTGTCTGTATAGACGCGAATCCTATTCGCCCGGTTGTCTGTATAGACACGAATCATATTCGCCGGGTTTTCTTCAACCCACGGAGGCGCGTGAGTGTCTGTATAGACACGAATTATATTCGCCGGGTTTTTTTCAACCCGCGGAGGCGCGTGAGTGTCTGTATAGACGCGAATTATATTCGCCCGGTTTTCTTCTCTAATCCTTCTCTAATTTAAGGGAATTGCTATCACAAACTCCGCACCTTTTCCCGGTTCCGAAATACACTCGATCGCACCGCCGTGTTTTTCGACTACAATTTGATAGCTAATCGACAATCCCAATCCCGTACCTTTCCCCTCCGGCTTAGTGGTAAAAAACGGATCGAACAATTTACACCGCGTTGCTTCAGCCATCCCCCGCCCATTATCCTTAATCCGAATCACCGCAAAACTCTCACTTTTCCCCCCTCTTACTTCTTCCTTATTCTCTCTTCCTTCTTCCTTATTCCCTCTTCCTTCTTCCTTCTTCCTTCTTCCTTCTTCCTTCTTCCTTATTCCTTCTTCCTTCACATCCTTGACTTCGGTGCAAACTGTGATAATATTAGGATGCTTATCAATGTCAGCGTAAGTACGTGAAGCATTCGACTCATCCAAAGCATCGATCGCATTTGAGAGCAAATTCATAAACACCTGATTGAGTTGTCCGCTGTAGCACTCAACCGCAGGTAAGTCGCCGTATTCCTTAATCACTTGAATTGACGGACGTTCCGCATTAGCTTTCAAGCGGTGCTGTAAAATCATCAACGTACTCTCGATACCTGCATGAATGTCGGCCGGTTTTTTTTCATTACCGTCAACGCGCGAGAAGTTGCGTAATGATTGCATGATATCACGAATGCGATCGGTTCCTAACTGCATAGAACCCAGCATTTTAGGCAAATCTTCCATCAGATAATCGAGTTCCATATCTTCTGCTGCTTCTGCAATTTCCTGTACCGGCTGTGGGTAGTGCTGCTGGTAAAGATTGACAATGCAAATCAAATCTCGTACATAATCATTAGCGTGGTGGAGATTGCCGGAAATAAAGCCAACGGGGTTATTGACTTCGTGAGCAACTCCTGCTACCAACTGCCCCAAACTTGAGATTTTTTCCGTTTGCACCAGTTGAGCTTGGGTTTGCTGCAACTTGTGCAAAGATTGTTCTAGTTGCTGCGACTTTTGTTGTGCTTTTGCGTAGAGTTTAGCATTTTCTAGGGCGATCGCAACTTGAGAAGTCAAAACTTTTAAAACTTGCAATCTTTCGGGAGAAAAAGCACCCACTGCTAAGTTATTTTCCAGGTACAGAATGCCTGTGAGTTGGCCCTGATAGATGACTGGATTGCAAAGAATTGACTTTGGCTGACTGCTGACAATATATGGATCTTCGGTAAACAAGCCGTCTGACGCTGCATTGTTTAAAACCAAGTCTTTTTGAGTTCGAGCAACATAGTTAACAATAGAAACTGGCAAATCTTGACTAATTTCAACGGGAAGGGATTGCAAGACAACGGCTTGATTTTGCTCTGACGTACAAGCTGCTTGGATCAAAAGACTATCATCTTTGTAGAGCATCAGCACAGCTTTTTGAGCGGCGGCATTTTCTAACAAAATCTCGATCAAACTGGCGAGCAATTTATCCAGGACAATTTCGCTGGTAATTGCTTGAGATGCTTTGACGAAGGTGCCGATATCTAAGGATTTACTGAAATCGCTGCTGGTGGTTGTTGTCGTGGCGGTGACAGTTAAATCGCGGGTTTTAGTTTCTCGGTTGAGGGTTTGGGCGACTAATTGGGGATATCGGGCTTCTAAATCTTTGACTTTGGCGATCGCTCCCCAGTGGATGTAACCGTAGTATGATTCTGTGAGATATACTTGAGCAATTTTGTCTTTGTTGCGAGAGAAATAAAACTCGGCCGCAAGTTCGTTAGCGAGTGCTTCTTCTTGGATGTATCCTTGCTCTTTGGCTCCTTGAATAGCTTTGTCATAATAATCTGCTGCTTCCCAATTTTTACCGAAAACTCTCGCTTTTTCAGCCTCTACTAAATCGTACTTGTGCTGGTAGTTCATCGGGGCGTGGTGCGCCCATGTCTGCATTTGTTCCTGATTGGCTGCTACTTGCATCAAGTATTTTTCTTGTGCTGCACTATCCGCAGTTGGATACACAGCCAGGAGTGCCAGGGAATAGTAAAAATTGTTTGTGCCGACCATCATGTAGCCAACCATCCCACCTGCGTATTCTACCGCCAAAGATGCGTTAGCAACTGCCATATCGTATTCTTTAAACAAGTAATGCAGAAGTGTTTTCGCAAAGTAAAAATTAAAAAAAGACCAATTAACTTTCAAATTTGGCAACATTTCTATTTCGTTAAATTCATCCCCGATCAATTGACTTTTATTGGTCGAACGCCCCATTAGATTCAAAACCATTTGTGACCAAGTTCTGATAAATACACTAGGAAAATCCTGCTTTAGGTTCAGTGTTAAATTTATATATTGCCCTTGCTTTTGTGCAACATTTTCTAGTGGCTCGCCAATCAAAAATAGGTGATTGCAGTAGTTCATGGCACAATAACTGCCAAACTCTAAATCTCCTGTTTCTAAGCCAGATTGAATCCCTTCCATTAAGGATACAATAGTTTCCCTGGCGTGTTCTTTCCAATGTCTAACAAAAGTGTTAAACATATTGTAAATTTTGGATTTAAGTTGTTTAGCATTGAATTTGTCTAACAGTTTCAAACCTAGTTGTCCAGAATGATATCCAGCGTTTAGCTCTCCCAATACCGCACTTAGCAGCAAACCATACCAAGTATAGGCGATCGCCCCAAGTGCTGAATAACCGCTTTCCATACCAAAATCGACCATTGTGAAGATGATCTGTGGCAAGAGTTCTGGTTTTGCACCAAAAGCCGGAGAAAGAAGCACCGAGAGTATCCGCATTGCCGCCAACTGATAGTCATCAGTCATTACAGGTACTTTTTCTAGTTCCTCAATTTGAGGCAACTTAATTCCAGCGAGATTCTCTGGGGGGATTTCAGAGAGGGACAACCCCAATATTTCCACAGCTTTTAGCCCATAATCTACAGCCTGACTAAATTGGTTTTGAGACATATAAGACTGGATTTGGATTTCGTAGACTTTAATTTTGTCTAGTACGCTAACAGCTTGTTGTAAAACAAGATCCGCTAATTCTTGCGATCGCCCAAAGTTAGTATTCAGATACTCTGCCTCCGCTGCTTCTACGTGCAGATTCAGCGTCAAGTCATAATCAGTATCCCAACTTGACTGCATACTAACGGGGGACTGGGAGGAGTTAATGAGTTCCAAGCCGACATTCAAATACCTGACAGCAGCTTCGTAAGCATTAGATGCTTTAGCTTTTTTCCCGGCGATCAGATTCAGTTTTGCCAATTCATCTTTTTCGGTTTTTTCTGTGAGAAATTCAACCCCAACATTCAGTTGGTTGACAATATCAAACACATTATCGTCAATCTCAGCGACGGGAGTATTTTTGAGCAGCAATTGACCGATTTTTAGGTGCGTTGCTTGCTTTTGGGCGTCTGGAATCAGAGAATAAGCTGCTTGCTGCACTCTGTCGTGCAGAAATTTGTAGGCAATTTTGGATTGAGAAGCGGGAATAATCGATCGCAAATTATCCAGTCCCCAGCCTCCAACCAGCGGAATTTTGTAAGCATTACTCAACGGGAGAACCAATCCAGTTTGCAGCGCCGCCCAGAGTTCGCTAGCTGCTTGCGCCTGGGATTGTTCGTTGACAATTGACAAAACGTCGAGGGTAAATGTGTCGCCAATACAAGCCGCCAATTTTAAGACTCGCTGCGTAGTTTCCGGAAGTTTTTCGATGCGGCTGGCTACCAATTCCACGACACTTTTGTCCGTAATGCCGATCGCCTGAATCTGCGCTAAATCCCACTGCCAACTACCGCTGCTCAACTCAAAGTATAACAGATTTTCTTGATACAGCGCTTGCAAAAGCTGCGTGATGAAGAAAGGATTACCGCCCGTTTTGTGGAAAATCAACTCAGCCAGCAATCTCACCTTGTCGTTAGCCGTGATAGTATCGGCAATTAATTCGCAAACATTGCCGAAATCCAGCGGTTGCAATACAATATTATTGACTGGAGTACCAGTTTTGGCAATTTGCTCGATCGCCTGTACGAGCGGATGAGTCGGATGAACTTCATTATCCCGATAAGCACCAATCAACAGCAGGTATTTACTTTCCGAATTGCCAAGCAACAACTGCATTAAATTCAGCGAAGCCGAATCAGCCCACTGCAAATCATCTAAAAAGATAACCAGCGGATGTTCTGCGCGAGTAAAGACGCCGATAAACTCTTGAAAGACTCGATTAAACCGATTTTGAGATTCCGCAGCCCCCAGTTGTGGCACTTCCGGCTGTTTGCCAATAATTAGCTCAATCTCGGGAATTACATCAACAATCACAGCACCGTTTGTACCCAAAGCCGCCGCTAACTTTTCTCGCCAAGCTTGCAAATTTTCGCTGCTTTCAGTCAGCAACTGCCCGATTAAAGACCCGAAAGCTTGAATCAAAGCTGCATAGGGAATGTTGCGCTTAAATTGGTCAAATTTGCCGTTAATAAAATAGCCGCGCTGTCGCACAATTGGCTTGTGAACTTCATTGACAATGGCGGTTTTACCAATCCCAGAATAACCGGAAACTAGGACTATTTCGCTGCGCCCTGGGAGTAAATCCCTATCACCTGTAGGGACACGGCACTGCCGTGTCCCTACCCTTTCAAAAGCAGCAAGTAAACTATCGACTTCAAGTTCTCGCCCGTAGAGTTTTTGAGGGATTGACAATTGTCCCGATCGATCCAACTGTCCGGGTACAAAATAAGCAACTTCCCCAGTTGTCTGCCAAGAATTCAAACAGTTTTCTAAATCTGCCTTAATCCCCTCTGCTGTTTGATATCTATCTTCGGCATTTTTTCCCAAAAGCTTCATCACAATATCCGAAACAACTTGCGGAACCAGATCGCTATTTTCTAAATTCCTCCTGTATTCAGAAGGTGGCGCGGGATGTTTGGCAATATGACAGTGTACGAGTTCCAAAATATCGTTGCTTTTAAACGGCAATTTGCCTGTCAGCATTTCGTAAAATGTGACACCTAGGGAATAGAAATCGCTGCGATAATCTAAGGTGCGGTTCATTCTCCCAGTTTGTTCGGGAGACATATAGGCGACTGTACCTTCAACTAAGTTAGCGCTGTTAATTTGGGGAGTTTCTTTGCTCAGCCGGGAAGCGATGCTGAAGTCGGTGATTTTAACTATTCCTGTTTCCAGGTTGATGATAATGTTGGAGGGTTTGATGTCTTTGTGGATGATGCCGTTTTGATGCAGCGAGTTGAGTGCTGATGCTAGCTGAATGCCAATGTTTAAAAATGCTGTTAAGTCAAGCTTTTTTGAGATGATTTGACCCAGGGAGTTGCCTCCAAAATCTTCTGAAATCAGGGCGAGACGGTTTTGATACGTTTCGAGGCTGTAATATGTGACGATGCTGTCTGCGTGTAAATGCTGAGTAATTTTATATTCGTTTTTTAAGCGGGTAATTTGTTCGAGGGTGGGAAATTCTGCCTTGAGGATTTTGATGATGACTGGTTGTTCGTCTGACTGTCTAATTCCCCGGTAAACGCTGGTATTGAACCCGTCGGAGATTGAGGTGGTGATTTTGTAGCCTGGAAGTGTCAGTGTATTCATTGAAATCCTCCTGATAGCTGAGGTAAATTGATTTTTTTCAAGACTGACGGAAACGATATAATGCCAGAGGACGATCGCACTGCACTCGAAAAATGATCATTCTGATGCAAAGGTCAGGGATATCGCAGGGTTTTATTTACTATCGTAGTAAACACAAAATATGATGTCAACCGCAATTTCGCGTAGTGCATTAAGCTAAATGGCCATGTTTGATTGGCAATTATACTTAATAGGATCGCGACGATCGACATTTAAACATACCGAGAGGTTTTGTCGATCGCATTCCCAGACAATTTATCAACACTTGAACAGAATTTCTCTGTATCTGGGACAATTTTAAGAATATAGTGATATCCCTCTAGTTGAACCAGGTAAAAATGAGCATCCGACCAAATTTAAGATGGTTTTCCTCAGTCGCGAGTGTTTGTGGCGCGATCGCGATCGGCACTTTCGGCGCTATGATATCCCCTGCAAAAGCTACAGAAACAGTTGTTGTCCGCAAAGGCCCTTTAGAATCCTCAATCTCGGTGGCGGATTTGCGCGAGCTCGCAAAAACCGGAAAAGTCCCGCCCAGACTGCAAGCATACGCCAATCTGCTGTCTGACGCACAGCGCAGTCAAATTTTGGGAGCACTTCAAGCGAAAATCCCTCTCAATGTAGTTGGTTTGAGCAACTTGCTAAATACGCGCATCGGGACTGCGATTTTGACGGATTTGACTACAGTCATTCCCAGGCGCGACGGTGCCGGTGTCGAAGCGCTGCGAGCGGCTTTGGTGCTGGGGGCGAATGCGCCGGAAGGCTTATCGGTATTGAGTTTCATTGAATCTTATCCGAGTGCGCGGGTAGTCGTGGATCTCGATCGAGCTTTCGCAGTTTTAAGCAATTTAAACTCGGGTTTTTGGCAAACTCAGAGGTTTATGGCCGCGATCGCACCTCAATTAACAGCCACTAAACCCGCCTTTAACCCGCCTTTCGACCCAACCCAACCCGGCCCGAATTCGGTGCGGGTTCTCAAGCTAGATTTGAACGATAGCGCCCGCAATCGGCGTATTCCTGTTGATGTCTATTGGTCGAGAGCAGCGACGGCGGACAAACCGACGATCGTGTTTTCTCACGGTTTGGGTTCGGTGCGGACGGATTTGCGTTATTTAGCCGAGCATTTGGCGTCCTACGGCTACGTGGTAGCTGCTGTAGAACATCCGGGAAGCAACGAAACAAATACCAAGGCTGCGATCGCGGGTAAGTCTCAGTTGCTCGCTTCTGGAGAGTTTTTAGACCGTCCTAAAGATATCAGTTTTGTGCTCGACGAACTGGCAAAATTGAACCAAACTGATGATAACTTGCAGGGAAAAATTGCGATCGAGCGATCGATGATCGTGGGCTATTCCTTCGGCGGCGCCACAGCCTTGTCCGTAGCCGGTGCCGAACTGCAATTGACCGGGCTCAAACAGCGCTGTCAGGGGGATTTAATCGGGTTTAGCTTGGGCGAAGGCATTCAGTGCGCGGCGGCCCGATTGCCCGCAGAACGGTATCAATTGCGGGATGTGAGGATAAAAAGGGCGATCGTTATGAATCCCACCACATCATTACTATTTGGAGAAACGGGTTTAAGTGCCATTCAAATCCCTACATTAATAGTAGCATCTTCAGCCGACAAAACCACACCCGCCTTAGTCGAACAAATTGCCGGATTCCAAAAGATTACCGCCCCCAAATGGCTAGTCGGCTTTGTAGGAGGAACCCACTTAAGCGTCAAAGATCCGAGTACAACCTTAGACCAAGCTAGCAGACCGAGTACAGTAATTTCTGGCGATGAAGTTGTCGGCGAGCAAGCTGTGAGCATACGCAATTATATTAAAGCGATAAGTCTGGCCACTGCCGCTCAACTAACGGCAGAAGCTGACAAATATGCTATTTTTCTAACGCCCGAATACGCGCAGTTTGCTTCTACCAATGCAATTCCAGTGCGCCTGGTAACAGAAATTTCCCCTGAGACTAATGCAGTCGTGCAAAATTTTATTCAAGGGAATAAGTAGTGAGTTGACAGTTGACAGTTGACAGTTGACAGTTGACAGTAGTTATTAGTGCGAACTTAGGAATGAGAATTAAATAATTTACACATATTTGTGGGATGGGCGTCCCGCCCGTTCTTTCTGGACGGGCGGGACGCCCATCCCACAATAACAATGAAAATTGTAAGTTATTTAATTTGCGATCCTTAAGAACTCGCGAACGTTATTAGTCAGCAGCCATTAGTCATAAATACTTCGGACAGTTTGATTGTCCACGCATAGGCGAGAAACCCGGTTTCTACGAGTTTTCCCATTTAGTAACGAGAAAGTTACGAAGAAACCGGGTTTCTGAGGTGTCACGAGTCCGTACATTTGAACTTAGATTGTGAGTTGGTAGTCAGCCTTGTCGAATAATATTGCGAATTAGCAGTCTTGTCTTTTTCATGCTGCGTCCGCTTATGCCTGGGATTTCTTTTCTTTAGCGCTGATATTTTTGGTTCGCGCCAGGGCAAAATATAAACAAGGACTTTTACAAACTTAACTCTGAAACTGCCATGCCTAAAAAAAATATTATCCCGCTAGTGCTGCTGTTTGTAGCAATGTTTACCCTTTACGGTGACAGTTTAACTTTTCTCCCCAAACCTGTAAGAGATACCAGCTTAGCAAGTAGAAAGTTCTTCGTCAGTTTGTGGCCTTCATGGGTGAAGCCAAAAGAGGTAAACAAGGAAAGGGATAAGGAGATTGAGGACTTGCAAAAAAACCCTAGTCGATAGTTTTGACAGTTGACGGTTGACGGTTGACAGTTGACGGTTGACAGTTGACAGTTTGCTTAGAGAAGGGTTGACAGTTGACAGAAATCCGATGGAAGTTGGAAGACAAAGAAAGAACCAATTGACCGATTTTTGTCTGTTCAGTGGTGTTGGGTTTATTTCTGCTGCTTGTCAGGTGCGTCGCTGTGAGATTCTCTGTCTTATTTAGGGATTTTTCGTGGCGACACACCCTAGGACTACTTTTGACAATTACTATTAGATTAGCGATTTTAGATCTTAGATAAAACGAAAAATCTAAAATCTAAAATCTAAAATCCAAAATCGATTATGCTTGCTTTTTCAACCAGCTAAACATAGCGCGCAAATCTTTACCAACTTCTTCAATCGGATGTTCTGCTTCCTGACGGCGCATCGAAGTAAAGCCCGGTTTGCCGGCTTGGTTTTCCAGAACGAATTCGCGCGCAAATTGGCCGGATTGAATTTCGCTAAGAATTTTACGCATTTCGGCGCGGGTGTCATCGGTGACGATGCGGGGGCCGCGAGTTAAGTCGCCGTATTCTGCGGTATTGGAGATGCTGTCGCGCATTTTGGCGAGGCCTCCTTCTACTACTAAGTCAACGATAAGTTTAACTTCGTGCAAACATTCAAAATAAGCTAATTCTGGTTGATATCCAGCGTTAACTAAGGTTTCAAATCCAGCTTTAATTAAGGCGCTCAAACCGCCGCACAAAACTACTTGTTCGCCAAAAAGGTCGGTTTCTGTTTCTTCGCGGAAAGTGGTTTCGAGGATGCCGGCTCTGGTGCCGCCGATACCTTTAGCATAGGCCATTGCCCGATCGCGCGCTTGGCCCGAAGCATCCTGATATACTGCAAACAAACTCGGAACACCTTCGCCTTGTTCGTAAGTCCGGCGCACCAAGTGTCCGGGGCCTTTGGGGGCTACCATTACTACGTCTACGTCGGCTGGGGGGACAACTTGGCCGAAGTGAATGTTAAAACCGTGAGCAAATGCTAAAACATTTCCTGCTGAAAGGTTAGGTTCGATTTGTTCTTTGTAAATAGTTTTTTGAACTTCATCGGGTAATAAAATCATGATGAAGTCAGCGGCGGCGGCTGCTTTGTCTACCGGGTGAACAGTTAAACCTGCATCGGTTGCTTTGGCGGCAGATTTGCTACCGGGATACAAACCGACAATGACATTCATGCCGCTGTCTTTGAGGTTGAGGGCGTGGGCGTGTCCTTGGGAACCGTAGCCGATGATAGCAACCGTTTTGTTGGCTAAGAGGTCTAGGTTGGCGTCTTCGTTGTAATACATACGGGCCATGGTGCTTGTCTCCTGAGATGCAAATGGGTGAGTGACTGCAAAACTCTCATTTTATCAAAGTGGGGTGCTTTTTTTGCGGAATTTTACTAATTAAGATTTGGGCGGGGGAATTTATAGGGCGATTCCCTACGGGATAGCTGCGCCGCGCGTGCTGAATTTAGCAGGTTTTGCTCGAAGTCAAATATAATTGTCAGTAGCGTGCTGTGCTGTTGAAAAAACGCAACTAACTAACTTTTTTAATATGGAAATAAAGGCAATACATCATGTGGCGATTATTTGCTCGGATTACGAAAAGTCAAAGAAATTTTATGTAGAAGTCTTGGGATGTTCCACAATCAAAGAAACTTTCCGAAGCGAGAGGAATTCTTACAAACTAGATTTGCAAGTCGGAAACGGCAGCGCAATGATTGAACTGTTTTCATTTCCCCATCCTCCCAAAAGAGTTAACAATCCTGAAGCTTGCGGTTTGAGACATTTAGCTTTTGCAGTCGAGGATATAGAAGCATCGGTTGCTTACTTGAAATCGCAACAAGTGGAAGTAGAAGAAATTCGCCTTGACGAAATTACCGAAAAACGGTTTACCTTTTTTAGAGATCCAGACAACTTACCGTTAGAAATCTATGAAATTTAGTTAACAGGACTTACAGCATATTCGGGTTTGGTACGGACACGGAATTGCCCAAGGAGTGTCAACTTAACGTCAAACCCTGAGTCCGGCAGTCCGGCAGGGGTTAAAACCCTAGTGGGCTTTCGGCTTAAGTTGACACTAATGGGATCTTGGAGTGTCCCTACGGAGGATATAGCTGGCCGGAAAGCCTGTTATTGATGATTTGACAGTGCCATGAAAGTAATCTAAAATCATCTGATTTTTATTCGATCTAATTCTGCTGCTAAATTTTCCACTAAATTATTTACTAACTGTAACTGGTACTGTTGAACATTCATATTTAGCGGCTCTTTGCTGTCTTGAAAACAGATAACTTTGGCGGCGATTTCCTTGTAGTGTTGCAGCATTAAAAAAGTATCGATACTGAAACCAATTAGATAGTTTTTAGCAGCTTCGTTGCAAATTTCTGTTACTTGATTTAGATAAGCTTCTGACGATTCAGGTGGCTTTTCATAGCCTGTTCTTTTCTTCAAAATATAGCTAGCACCGCCGACTACTGCTGCTCCCATTGGGCCGCCCAACAGCCAACCTAAGCCGGTGGCGATCGCGACTGGAGTCACTTCGCCCTCGATCGACCTTTTAGCAGCGGCGGTTGGCGGTTCTGGTAACGCGATTTGCGGGGAGGGCGGAAACGAGATCAAAAGGGCGATCGGCTGTTCTCGATCGAAGAACTCGCAAGCTTTATTTACCCATTCTGCAATGGTTTCCCGCTGGTTCAGTACATCTTGCTCAAATTTTGTCTTCCACGCATCAAAACTTCCTTGCTGAAGCGACAGCGCCATTTCCGATTGATAGCGCCGCAAAAGTGTGGGCTGGTAAAGCCAAATCTCGAAGTCGGAAACGCTGGCTTGAAAGCCTTGTGAAATCAGTTTTTCAGCTTTTTGTTTAATTTCAATTCGGTCTTTTTGCTTTTGTTGAGCGGCTGTTATTTCGGCGGCGACAGTTTCAGATTTAGCTCGCAGAGATTGACAAATCTTAGTAGCTATGGCTTCAATTCTCGGCAACTTAACTGCTAGTTGTTCCTGTTGACTTGCGACTATACTTTGCAACGCCGATTCAAACATGGCAATTCCGGTAGTTTGAGCCGCAGCCACATCTCCTTTTAGCCTCGCCCGCAAAGCCGGCAAAGCATCGACGCGGTAGATATTGCTGATATTGTTCGGCAAGTTGGAGCGAAAACTTTCGGCAACAAACAACAATCGATTGTATACTTGTTTTTGGTCGTCTGGTTCGAGTAGATTGAGAAAATTGGCAACAAAGACGACTGTGTTAATTTGCCGATCGCTCAACCAGTCTCTCAAGTGCTCCCGTTCGCCCAGAGTCATCAATTTGCGAGCGTCCAAAACCTGGACAACTAAATCAGCGGTCAGCAATTTATCCCGAACTAAGTTATCCTGTTCTTGGCGATCGTTAGTTCCGGGCAAATCCAGCAATTCCACACCGGTTTTCAGGAATGGGTGGGGACAGTAAACATTGACGGCTGCGACATCATCCCGCATCTGTCGGTTGTCGTCGAGGATGGCGTAGCGTTTCAACACGTCAGTCCCCGCTTCGCTGACTTCTGTGCCGTCTTTGAGGGTGATTTTTGCGTGCAATTCGTCGCCGTAGTTGACATAAATGGCAGCACCTGTAGTGGGCACAAGGTCGATCGGCAAAGCGCGATTTCCAAGCATTGCATTCAGCAAAGTTGACTTACCGTAATTAAACGGCCCGAAGACAGCGATTTGAAAAGTTGGTTTGGCGAGATAGTCGCAAATAGAAGTTGTATCTCGGTAAAGTTGGGAGTTTTTATCTAGTTCGAGAATGCCCAGTGCTGATTTGAGATAGTTAGTTAGATTTTGATAAGTTTCGGGTTGTTGCATATTTAAAATTATCTCATTGTTTGATTATAAAAGGTTCGATCGTGCGGACTTCAGTCCTCTTCCAAATCCGAGGTACGTAGTTGCGCTTCAGCGCTCTTAGTTATATATGTAAGAGCGCTTTCATCGCAACAACATACCTTAAGCGCTTTCATCGCAACAACATACCTTAGCCTCCAACTTTTCCAAATCCTAGGTACGTAGTTGCGCTTCAGCGCTCTTAGTTATATATGTAAGAGCGCTGAAGCGCAACTACGTACCTTAGAGCTTCATTTAGCGGATGCTAAGAAACCTTGATATACTGATTCTATACTCTGCGCCTGAGCAGAAACATCAGCCTCCAACTTTTCCAACCGCTGCGATTCAGCCTGACAATTAATCTCCCGAGATTGCTTTTGTTCCAACAAATTATCCAACTCAGCTTTCCGAGACTTAATATCATCATTCATGCGATCGCCCACTTCGCGCCCGTAAACATCAAAACACTCTTTCACAGCATCGTGAATCGGCTGCCACTGCTCCTGAGCCACCTGCGGCAGATATTTTACCAACTCTTTTTTAGCTGCTTTCACTAACTGTTTGTGAGCTCCGTCTGCTTGCAAAACCCCAACACCCATCCCCAGCAAAGCCAAGTACAGTGGCCCCAAAACAATCCCCGTAAAACTCGCAAAAATCGTACTGACGCCCAATACAGTAATTAAATTGAGCAGGATATTTTTCCAGTCGAAACCAGCTCCTGCCATTGCTACACCCGCCAGGTTTCCTGTTGTTAATGAAAACAATCCCATCGCCCATTTTGCCCAAGCTGGCGAGTTATCTTCGTTTGAGTTGCTGACTGCTGCGGGGATTTTTTGCCCGGTCAGTTTTTCGGTGATTTTTTCAGTCACTTTTGTGTAAGATGCTCCGTAATTGGCTGCACTTTGCGACAACTGCGAAAATGCTGAATTCATCTCTTGTTCAGCCGTGAGAGTCCAAGCTGCTAGTTTGTCGTTGATGTACTGCTCGAATGCTCGTCTGAGCGATGCTTCAAAGGCTTCTCGCTTATCTTGGCTGAAGAAATCCAGAAATCTCAGCTCGGGTTGATACCGCAAAAAGTCGGTTTCAAAGGTATTTTCTAAATTGAGAACGTAGGTGCGGAAAGAATCTGCGATCGCCCGCGATTTACTATCTCTAACTCGGATAATTTCTTGTTGAAATTCATCGCGAATCTGACTCAGTTTATTAAACTCCGGCTCAACAGAATTAATCTTGTCCTTCAACTCATTGACATCCCGTTCGAGCAATGGTAAACGGCGCCCGACAGCTTCGCGGACGCGAGCAGAAATTTGACGCGCCAAAGTCCTCGCCGGACGCAATTCCGAAATCGCTCTTTCCTGCGTCAAAAACGTATTCAATGACGCCATAAACTCCGGAAAACCAGTTCCTGCTAAATTTGCATCCGGGTTTTTTACCCGCAATCTGAGCGCCTTAATTGAGGTAATTGGAAACACCCGCTCGTCGTAAATGTCGTGTCCTTCTGTTAAACAATATTCAGCCAAATTAGCTTTAAAAACCCGCCCCAGTTTGTGTTCTGCTTCTGCCATTTCTTCAGGATCGTCCGGATCGATCAAACTTTCCCGCACTTGATCCCAAGCATTGATCAGAAAGAAAATGCTTAATCCACGACCTTTGATATAATTTTCTAGATAACGTCTTTCACCCATTGTACAAGGCTGAGTTGCCCTGAGTACAAACAAAATAGCATGACAGTTGTTGATGTAACCGAGAGATAATTCGTTGCGCGATTCTGTATCGTTGAGTCCGGGACTGTCTACTATTTCTATGCCTTTTTCTAGCAAAGGTAAGGGATATTCTACTACGGCGCAGTCGATATCTGGAAATGCTGGTTTCTGTTCTGATTCTAGGCGTTTTGCTTCAGCGGGGTCGATTGTGTAGTCTTGTTTGAAACTTTTAAAATCGAGTTGTTTGGGGCTTTTGCCGTCGTTGAAATATACGGTGACTTTTTTTTCGGGGCCGTAGCGCAAAATTGTCAGCAAAGCGGTACAGGGATTGACATCGCTGGGAAGCAAGTTTTCGCCGATTAAGGCATTTAGAAAAGTGCTTTTGCCGCGTTTCATGTCGCCTAATACGAGGAGCCGAAATACTCCTTGGCGCAAGTTTTTGCTGGCGAGATTGATGTCGGCGCTGTCTGTTTCTAAACCGAGTTTTCCTGATGCTTCGATTCCGGCTAATTCCGATCGCTCTATGGCTGTGACGATGTTGCTCAGGCGATCGGCAATTTCTCGGCGCACGGCGGATACTCGCTCTAAATCGTTGAGAAAGCTGCTAGTTTCTACTTTGAGGTTCATGGTTGTTTTCTGATTGTTTACTGCTGGATATTTCAAAACCAAGCTATTTCATGATGGTGTTCGTGCAAAAGTTATTTGATTCGCTATTCCTCGCGAACAATGTGCAGTACAGACCTGAAATGACTACAATAGCCTGTTAGTTAATTCTTGGGATTCTTATCTTGAAAAAGTATTTTGTAACCAATGAAAGCAATTGCTCCCACCATCACCGCAGTTCCTAGCCAAGATGCTACACGCAGGGCAACCAGCGCTACAATTGCCAGACCTGTAAATTGACTGATTGCTATGATTTTTCGGCGCCATAGTTGCAGTTTGCTTTGAGTATTGTTGTCTGGTTCTTCGTACTTTCTCGTTATATTCTCTGGTACCGATCGTTCGATTTCCGATTCTAGTTCGCGGAGTCGAAGTTCTTGTTCTCGCTTCCGAAGTTGTTGTTCTTTGTGTCGGAGTTCTCTGGCTTTTTCATCGGGATCGTTCATAGGTTTGACCTTTTTTTATGTGGAAATATGTGTTGTTTATTGTCAATATTGCACAGCCATAAGTTCTCTACGACTGTAACTCACATTGTCAGCGGTGTCGAGAAATGTTAAGAAATATCAAAAATGGCGATCGCCTTTTTCGACCGATCGCCCAAATGCAGTGCTGCGAAATCAATATCCTTCCGGGCCGATGGTAGTGCGATCGCACTCCGCGTCGGACAAATCCACTAAGCGCGCTCGAAATAAGTTGCAGCCAGCTAATTGAGCTTTGGTTAACTTTGCTTTCTCCAAATTAGCTCTGCTCAAATCAGCATATCTCAAATCGGCATTGCTCAAATCTGCATTGTACAAATCCGCACCTTGTAAATTGGCTTTATGCAAATTTGCTCCTTGCAAATTGGCGTGGCGCAAATTTGCTCTAGATAAATTAGCTCCTGATAAATTAGCTTCAGACAAATTTGCCTGATAAAGTTGAATGTCGCCCAATTCAGCATCTTGTAACTGTGTTTTGTAAAGATTGGCTTGAGTCAGATTTCCGTAGGGCAAATAAGCTCGCGTCAGCACGCTACCAGAAAGGTTTATTTCTGGCAAATCTGCTTGAAACAAGTTATCTCCACTTAAGTCAACGGCGTTAAAGTTTCGCTGGCCTTCAGAATACTGAGCGAGCAATTCCTCAGCGCTTAGCTTTTGCATTTTCAACCCTTAATGACGACAGCTTTTGCAGCCAATTCATAATGATAATTGATGGTTCTTATTCTGCGTATTTATACTTAGGTATCTTATTATGTTAAGCTTGTGTAACAACGATCGTATTTTTTCTAAGATTTTTTTTATATTTGTAAATTTCTGGGTTGCTCGACCATGCTTGCCGTCAGTAATGTCAAGATCGATAAACAAACCAAAGCTGATTCTCTACTGAAATATGCCAGAACTTCCTCCCTCCATTGCACAGCACTACCACGAACGGACGAAATACGATCCCCAAACCCTTGCTGCCAAAAGCAGACAGCTAGATTGGACAGAGCAACCAGTTCCGTTCAAAGAATATAAAATTGGCGCGTATTTTGACCTGAAGCCTTATCTAAAAGACCCCTCAGACGATCCAAATTCCCCGGATGATGCCAGTTGGTGGCATCGGTTGTCCAGCTTGTTGCTGTGCAGCTACGGGCTGACGGCGAAGGTGCAGACGGTAGATGACAGCTACCTGTATTTGCGATCGGCACCATCGGCGGGCGGGCTCTACCCAGCAGAGGTTTATTTAATCTCGCGGGGTACGCCACAGTTGCCGGCGGGACTCTACAATTATCAGTGCAGAACTCATTCGCTGGTTCATTTTTGGGACAGCGAAGTTTGGCCGGCCCTGCAAGCGGCTTGTTTCGGATCGCCGGTGTTAGAAAATACCCAATTGGCGATCGCCGTTACCACTGTTTTCTTCCGTTCTTCTTGGCGTTACGCAGATAGAGCTTATCGGCGAATCTTTCTCGACACTGGTCATTTATTGAGCAATATCGAGTTAGCTTGCGCCATCAACGATTACCGACCTCACCTGATTGGAGGATTCGCAGACGAAGCTATCAATCAATTACTGTATATCGACTCGCAGCAAGAAGGAGCGATCTGTTTAATTGGTTTAGCTGATTTGCTAGACATCGACCAAAATTTGCCAAAGTTTAAAACGGCTTTGGCAGGAAAAACGACGACAGATTACCCGAAAATTTCCGAAGGTCAAATTTTAGAATACCTCCATAAAGCGACACAGTTAGAATCAGATCCCACTGGAGTAGATGGCTGGAAACTTGATGAAAGTGAAGGAGATTTAGAGGACAAATATAACTTTCCATTTTGCACTAAAGTTTCGACTGTCACACCTTCGATTCCTTGGGGAGTGAATCTGGAAGGTTTAGAAAATATGATGCTGAAGAGGCGTTCTACCCGTGCTTATACAGGTGCTTCTTTGAGCTTGGGCGAACTGCTAGCGTTGCTTGATTTTACTTATCAGTCGCAGCACTATATCGACCAAGGATTAGACGGTTATCCAGACTATTTCGATCTGAGTTTGATTCAGACTTTTATTGCGGTTTCGGGAGTGCATGGGTTAGAAGAAGGTTGTTATTATTACGCTCCGAAAGCTCAAGAATTGCGGCAAATTCGGTTCAAAAATTTCCGCAGGGAGCTGCATTATTTGTGTTTGGGGCAAGATTTGGGCAGAGATGCGGGGGCGCTGTTGTTTCACACGGCGGATTTGAATAGGGCTGTTGCCAAATATGGCGATCGCGCTTACCGATATTTGCACATGGATGCGGGTCATTTGGGCCAGCGGTTGAATTTAGCAGCGATTCAACTGCGTTTGGGTGTCAGCGGTATTGCGGGCTTTTTTGACGATCTCGTGAATGACGTTCTCGGTATTCCTACGAGTGAGGCTGTGCTTTATATCACAACTCTGGGCAGACCGCGATCGTGAGGATGAGGCATCAAACGGTAGAAGGTATCCTAAACAAACCAACTCTGCTCGCGAAGCCGCTCCCATGCTTTGCGAATATGTTGAGGCTTAAATAGTTCGCTCTTGCGGATGTTCCATTCGCGCACAAGTTCGATCGCTCTTGCGGAATCCTCGGCAGCTTCCCTATTTTCCGAAACAACCCAGTGAACAGTTGCCAATAATTCCATCCCGTAAGGAGTTTCAAAACCATTAATTAACCCGCTAACACGCTCTAGTCTAACATTAGCATCAGCAGCATTTTCTAAAAATTCCCGCGCGGCTATTTTACCTTCCGACAGCACATAGATTTGTGCCTCTCGGCTTCGATCTCCATAACCTCGAATATAATGCCCTTCCAGCTTCTGCAAAACATGATTGAGATTATTTGCATAGGGGCCGTACTTTTCTCTCACATACTGCAATTTTAGTGGTTCACCTGCTACCTGAAGAAAATAAGCTAGCTTTTGAATTTCCAGCATTGTCAAGCGATAGCCAGGAATTCCGTACAATTCCAGCAAGCTAATAAACAAGGCACGAGCGCGAGTCATTTGGGGTTTTTCGGTAGCCACCCGCATCGAATCAGCTTGCGGAGTAGCCTGCGGTTCAAACAGCAAAACTTGCACGTTTGGCAGTTCTGAAAAAGCTGATTCAATTAGCGGTTTGACTGTCTGCCAAGCCAAGCCACCATTCCCGCAACCTAGCGGAGGAACCGCAATAGAAGTAATGCCTAATTGCTTTACTTCCTGAATCAAAGCTTTTAGTCCAGTTTGAATATCTTCGATTTTTGACTTGCCCTTCCAGTGGCGTTTAGTCGGAAAATTAATAATGTATCGAGGATTAAATAGATTGCCAGTAGATATTACAAACATTTGTCCCGGCTGCACTTCGCTCGCCCGACAAGCTTTTTCATATTTGCGAAAATTATCGGGATATGCCTGCTTGAATTGCAAGGCAATTCCTTTCCCCATAACTCCAACACAATTAACTGTGTTCACTAGGGCTTCGGCATTTGCTTCTAACAGGTTGCCTTGCTGAATTTCAATCACTTTAATTTCCCGATCTTTTTGTCTTAATAATACCAGTTTTTGTGAACTATTACTGACGGTTTATGTGTAAAATTTTGTAAAATATTCTCTGCCTGTGATTTGATTGTATTATTGATAACGCCGATTTCTGTTATTAACTGCCAAGGCAAAATGTTGCGAACTAAGAACTCGGCTTGACGCCTGCGCTTTCTGTCGTTGTCTTCGTTTGTGTCGTTCCAGTAACGGGATTCCATAACATCCCAGTCGATCGCACCTAGATAGTTGAGGTCGTCAAAAAAATCGGTAAATGTCATGACTGCATGACCGTCAGTAAAAACAAAATCTAAACCCGCAGACTCGATATTCTCTATACTAGAAACTAGGTGAATGACTGTTGTTTGACCTTGAGTGTAGTTTTCTACATTGCCTTTATTAATCGTATATAACATCGGAGAACGGGGTGCAAAATAAAATGGAACATAATCGTGTAGTACACCACCTCTACCGCATGGAACGCGGATTCTAGCGCGACGATCTTGGATGTTTTCGTAGGCGATATTAGTGTACTGAGTTTTTGCAGCACGCATAGCGTTGTAAGCTAACAATCCACCTTCAGAAATAATAGATTCTAGATTGTGAATGTGAGTGATGTGGTAGATAGTTATTGGCACTGCTGTTATTTGTTGGTTGTTTCAGGTTGAACTCATCATTGTAATATCCCTTTGACTGTTAAGGCTGAATCATCTTTTGCATCCCTATTTCCCAATACAAAACCTGCTAAATATTCTATCCAAGACTGATTCCGTCACTTCTTCCCCCGTAACTTCCCCCAATGCTTGAATTGCGCCGCGCAAATCTATTGTCCAAAAATCTAACGGCAATTTATTGTTAATAGTATCCGTGCATTCTTCCAGGGAAATTTTAGCTCTGGTTAAAGCTGCTGCTTGCCGCTGGTTGATTGCTAAATCTGAGTTTTCTGCTTGCAAATTTCCGCCACTGACAGCATCTAATATGGCTGTTTCTAATTCTTCTATACCTCTATCCAAGGCGGCCGCCGCGGTGACTATCGGGTGAATTTCCGAGGAAAAAGGTAATTCTGGGATTGTTTTTACTAGGTCAATTTTGTTGATGATTATAATGAGCTGGCGGTGCTTGACTTGTTCGTAAATTTCCCGATCGCCTGCTGTCCAACCAGATTCTGCGTCAATTGTCAACAATACTAAATCGGCTTGTTTGGCTGCGGCGCGCGATCGCTCTACGCCGATTTTTTCTACCTTATCCTCCGTTTCCCGAATGCCCGCTGTATCCAGCACCTGCACCGGAATCCCGCCCACTACTAGCTGCGACTCTACCACATCCCGCGTTGTACCGGGCAAATCTGTGACGATCGCCCGATCGCTCTTACTCCACGCATTCAACAAACTCGACTTTCCCACATTCGGGCGTCCGACAATCGCCACTTTCAAACCGGTTCTCAACAATTCACCGCGATCGGCCGTCGCCAAAATCCTTGACAATTCGTTCAAAATCTGATTGATTTCCAAACAAGTTTTAGCTTCATCTAAAGGCGGCAAATCTTCCTCAAAATCAATTCTCGCCTCAATTTCTGCCAACACATCCAAACAAATTGCTCTTAATTTGCGAATTGGCTGGGCTAATTTTCCCTGCAAACCAGCTAAAGCACTTTGTGCCGCAGCGGGCGATTGGGCTCCCACCAAATCTGCAATGCTTTCAGCTTGAGTTAAATCTAACCTTCCGTTCAAAAAAGCCCTGAGCGAAAACTCTCCCGGCTGCGCCAATCTCGCCCCATTTTCTAAACACAACTGCAACACTTGCTGCACCGCCATAATGCCGCCGTGACAGTGAAACTCCACCACATCTTCGCGGGTGAAAGAACGGGGCGCTTTCATGATTAACAACAAAGCTTCATCGACTAATTCTTGAGTTTTGGGGCGGCGGATGTGGCCGTAAAGAATGCGGTGAGATTCCCAAATTTGCCCTCCTGGAGCGCGAAACAGGGTTTCGGCAATTTTTAAGGCTGCGGCACCGGAAACTCGCACAATGCCGACGCTGCCTTGTTGGGGAACGATCGCAGTGGCGATCGCTGCGATCGTTCCTCCTTTTGTTAGTGATTCAGACATTTTTATGATTCACACATTCCAAAGTTATAGATATCTCATTGACAGAATAAACAATTTCAGCGAGTTTTTTCCAAGATATTAAAAGAGGGTGGCCGCCGCGCTTGAGTGCGATCGCGAATCCGTTAGGTAAGCCCTCGAACCGGATCGCCCGGAAAGCCCCATTCAGTCGATTTTAGACTGTAGATTTGAGATTTTAGATTGACTTCCAGCGCAGTGAATCAGGGGGTTGAACAGGAGTCGGAAATTTTAGGTGGCGGGCGACGAGTGTCCGAAAGCAAGTATCCGTTTTTGGGCACGAGTCAGGACGCGATCGAACTTAAAAAATTAGTCCGCCAAATCTTTTGGCTATCTTGACACTCTCAGGTCTTTCATACGCTGAGATTCTGCGGACAAAGTAGGCTTGGGTAAAACCCAAAGTCTAACTCTCGCTGGGAGTCGTCAAACACCGTCTACCCAGTTGGTTTAGGTCTAAACCTAACTTACTGGCTACTTTTCTCAAAATAATTAAAGTCAGTGAAGGAGTCGCCCCCTCCACTGCTCTCCAAAACGGAACGTGATAGTTTCCCATCAT